>NZ_JBHXRX010000041.1:0-75641 GCF_042714995.1 Streptomyces sp. NPDC058665 | reverse complement strand
GGGTGTCTTCAAAGTAGCGCCGTCCGCCTGCAAGGCGGGGCCCGCGGCGGCTGGTGCGTGCGATCGCAAGGCGGAGGATCGCTCTCGTACTGGACGTACTTGAGCGACTCTGACAACGCGGCGAGCGCGCGTGCCAGGCGTCGCGGGCCAGGCGGGACTTTGAAGACACCCCCTAGGGACCCCCCGCTCTCGCGCGCCCTGGCGTGTCATGGAAGGACGGCTGCGCCGTGTCGATGACCCTGCCCTCCGTACTGCGGCGCGTGCCGCTGCGGCAGTTGGTCTGTCTCGTTCCGCTCGTCCTCGTGGCCGCCTGGGTGGCCGGGAACTGGCCGGTGATCCTCTCGGGCATCGAGGAACTGCGCGGCGCGGACCGGAACTGGCTGCTGGCCGCGGTCGTCGTGACCGGGGCGTGCTGGATACCCGTCTGTCTGCTGAGGCAGGGCACCGTCATGGAACCGCTGCCCGCCGGGCGGCTCCTGGCCTCCCAGGTCGCGGCCGGGTCCGCGAACCATCTGCTCCCCGCCGGGCTCGGCGCGCACGTGGTGACGCTGCGCTTCCTCCAGGGCTGCGGGATACCCACCGCGCGGGCCTTCGGCGCGCTCGCCCTGTACTCGCTGGCCCAGCCGATCGGCCGCTACACCCTGCTGCTCACGCTCATGGCCCTCTACCCCGGGTCCATCCCGCTGGGCGGACTGCTGCCGGCCGAGTACGGGCTGCTGGCGCTGCTCCTCCTGGTCGGCGCGCTCACACTGGCGGCGCTGGTGCTCTGGTCGGTACGGCCGCTGCGCGGCTTCGTCCATGACTTCCTGCGGACCGCGCTGACCGACGCGCGCGCCCTGCACACCAGGCCCGCCCGGGTGATCGCCCTGTGGACCGGGGCACTGGCCTTCCCCGCGCTCCAGGCCGCCGTCATGGTCACGGTGGCCCGCGCGCTCCAGATGCCGGTGCCCACCGTCGACATCATGATCGCCTACCTGGCCGCCAGCATCGTCGCCGGGATCGTGCCGACCCCCGGCGGAGTCGGCTCCGTCGAGGCGGCGCTGCTCATCGCGCTCGTCGGCGCGGGCTCCCCGGTCTCCGTGGCGACCGCGGCCGTCCTCGGATTCCGCATCGTCACGGTGTGGCTGCCGCTGCTCCCCGGTGCTCTGGTGCTGGCCGTGCTGGTCCGCCGGAAGGTTCTCTGAGCGCCGGGTACGGCGGCCGGACGGGGAGCGTCAGAAGCAGGGCGAGCTCCGTCCAGACGAACATGTTGCTCCCGACGAAGCCGTCGACCCCGCCCACGTCGAAGCGCCACAGCCAGACGACGTAGCTGCACAGGATCATGTACACCGAGACCGCCGCGATCAACGGGCGGCCCCGGCGCGGCGGTTCGAGGGCCCGGTCGGCGAGGACCGCGAGCGCCGGGAGCAGCCAGACCAGGTGGTGCACCCAGGTGACCGGGCTGACGAGGCACGCGGCGGCGCCGGTCAGCGCGATGCCGCCGCGCACGTCGCCCACCGCTCTGGCCTTGTCCACCCGGTACGCCCAGGCGGCGACGACGGCGAGGACGCCGCAGGCCCACCACAGCCGTTCGGGTTCGGCCGGCGCCGAGAGCCGGGCGAGGACGCCCTGCCAGGACTGGTTGGAGACGTAACTCAGGTCGCCGATGCGGCTCGTGTCCCAGAGGGCCGACGTCCAGTACGCGTGCGAGGCATCCGGTGCGAGCCACAGGGCGAGCAGGGTCGCGCCCACGGCGACGGCGGTGGCCGTGCCGGCGGCCCGCCGGCGGCGGGTGACCACGAGGTAGCCGATGAAGATCGCGGGGGTGAGCTTGACCGCTGCGGCGAGCCCGATGCCGACGCCCGCCCAGCGGCTGCCGGTGGACAGCAGACGGGCGTCGGTGAGGACGAGGGCCAGCAGGAGGAGGTTGACCTGGCCGAAGCTGATGCTGTCGTAGACCGGTTCCAGCAGGGCGAGCATGCACAGGATCAGGGTGTACGCGGTCCACCGGTCCAGGCCGTGCCGGCGGATCACCGGTTCGGCGAGCCGGCGCAGGATCAGGGCCAGGGCGCCGAGGTTCGCCGCGACACCCGCGGTCAGCGCGACGGGCCAGCTGAACAGCGACAGCGGCAGCACGCAGAGGGCGGCGAAGGGCGGGTAGGTGAATCCGTAATTCTCACCCGGCACCCGGTAGTCGTAGAGCCCGGTGCCCCGCACCCCGCCCTCGGCACCGGTCCAGTGGTTCACCGCGTCGTAGTAGACCCACAGGTCGAACCAGTCGCGGTGGTACGGGACGGTCGCGACGAAAGCCGTCACGACCGCGCACAGCACGCCCAGGAGCAGATATCTGCGGCGCCGCGACATGGGCCGCCATCCCGTGGACCACCGCTCCGTCATGCTCAGGTCCGTCATGCCACCCTCCCCGGTTCCCGTGCGGTCAGCGTCACTTGGTCGCCCGACATCTCGCGGGCCCACCAGAGCGCGACCAGCGCGAACACTCCGCCGCAGATCGCGAGCGCCAACTGGAGGCCGTCTGCGGCGAGTCCGCTGGGCAGCTGGGCCAGCGCGAGCACCCCGCTGGCGACGGCCACCACCCGGCGCGCCGGTCCCGGCGGGGCCGCTGCCGCCAGCGGGAACAGCCCCCACAGCACGTACCAGGGGCGGATCGCCGGGCCCAGGACGGCGACCGCGATCAGGCTGAGGCCCAGCGCGTACACGGGGCTGTGCCGGGGGCGGCGCAGCCACACCACGAGTACGGCGACGGCCGTCGCCGCCAGACCCGCCGCGCGCCAGGCGTCGATGGCGAACGGTGCCAGGTCGCTGCCCGCGCTCCGCAGCGCGGACGCGGTCATCCGGCCGAGAAGGGAGGTGAGGGCCCAATTGTGCTGGGACACCGGGGTGTTGAGGGCGGCGATCCAGCCGTAGCCGGTGCCGGTGACCGCGGTCACCGCGGCGGTCGTCGCCAGGGCGACCCCGGCGGACGCGGACGCCGCTCTGAGCCATCGGCAGCGGCCGGTGAGCCCGCCGGCCCAGAACGCGGCGACGGCCAGCAGACCCAGCGCGGCAGGCGCCTTGACCAGCGCGGCGAGAGTCATCAGGACCGCGCCGAGCACCGGGAAGCGGCCCTTCGCGGCCACCAGCCCCATGCCGAGCAGACCCAGCATCACGGCGTCGTTGTGCGCGCCGGCGACCAGATGCAGCAGGAGCAGCGGATTGAGCGCCCCCAGCCACAGCGCGGCACCCGGGTCGGTTCCGCTGCGGCGGGCGAGCTGCACCAGTGACAGCACCATCAGGCCAACGCCCAGCAGCGCGACCAGCCGCATGCCGAACACCCCGGCCGGCAGCTCCGCCCGTGAGGCGCGCGCGATCAGCGAGGCGAACGACAGGAACAGCGGACCGTACGGGGTGGGCGTGTCCTGCCACATGGGCGAGACCTGCGCGGCGAGCGGACCGCCGAGCTGGTCGGGGCCATGGGTGTAGACGTCGATCTGGGCCTCCACCATCGCGCCCTGCGCCAGATAACTGTAGACGTCGCGGCTGAACAGCGGCGGGGCGATCACCAGCGGCGCGGCCCACACCGCGAGCGTGACCATCATGCCGCGCGCACCGGGCGGGCGCGGTCCGCGCACGGCGCGGCCCAGCCAGGCCCAGGCCGCGACGAGCAGCACGAGCCCGAAGTAGGCGCCGAAGAGTCCGACCGCCGCCGCTTCGGACGACGGCGCGAAGGCGTCGTCGACCGGCAGCGCACCGGCACTCGCGCCGCCGACGGCCACGGCCGTGGAACCGGCGAGCCCCAGTAGCCGGCATTTGCGTATATGTGATTCGTCGCCCGGGGTCTGCACTCAGGGAGCGTGCCCGTGGCCGGTGGCGAGAAGGGAACGTGCGGTGCGCCGGGGGGAGTCCGGAACGTGTCGGGCACGACTGGTGGGGGGCGCGGGGGGGGCGGGGGGCCCCAGGGGCCGGACCCGCGGACGCCGGGGGGGGCCGCGGCGCCCCCCCCCCACGGTACGCCGGGGGGGCGGCGGCGGGGGGGCGCCGCGACGGGGCGGGGCCGGTGGGGGGCGCCCTGGGCCCCCCCGCGCCCCCACCAGTCGCCTTCCGGCCTTACGCGGTGGTCACCGTCGGCCACCGCCCGTCAGTTTCCCCGGTGCGAGCGGCGGCGTCGGGCCGCCGGTGATCACGAAGCCCGAGCCCGGCTGGGTGACGATGTCGCCGTCCGCCGAGTTGGTGATCGTGACGTCGGACAGCGTCGCGCTGCCCCTGGCCCCGCTCATGGCCAGGATGCCCGCGCCGTTGTTGGATTTGTCGATCTTGACATTGTCGATCACGACGCCGGGCATGGTGCCGCCGCCCGTTTTGAACTGGATGCCGTCGTACGTGGAGTCGTAGATGTCCGTGTCCCTGATCGTGACACCGGGGATGTCCCGGCTTGCCGCGAACAGGGTGATGGCACCGAACTCCTGGTCCTCGTTCCAGAAGGCACCGCCCGTGCGGTGGAGCGCGTTGTTGGCGATCAGGGTCTGCCCGGAGAAGGGCAGCGGATCGTGGTCGGTCGCCAGCATGATGCCCGGGTAGTTCGCCGTGTCGGAGACGATGTTGTTCTCGATCTTGTTGCCGTAGCCGCCGTAGACCGCGATGCCGGTCGCGCGCCAGGGCAGCTGGATGGTGTTGTTGGTGAACGAGTTGTCGTGCGCGATGTCGACGGAGGTGTCCTTGACGTACCGGTTGGCCCAGACCGCCAGCGAGTCGTCACCGGTCGTGCGGAACGAGGAGTTGAACACCTTGGAGTTCCGCGTGCCGTTGGTGAAGTTGATGCCGTCGGCGTACGTGTTGCGGATGCGCATACCGGTGAACTCAAGGCCGTCGGCGGGGCCCCAGAGCGCCGGGATGTTGTCGTAGTCGCGGCCGACCCAGACACCGACGTTGGCGTGCTCGATCCAGACGTTGGAGATCTTGGTGTTCTTGCCGAACCGGCCGTTGAGGCCGACTCCGCCCTCGGCGTTGCCGTCGCCGCCCCGGATACGGCCGGAGCCGAAGATGGCGATGTCCGAGATCTGGGTGTTGTCGTCGATGTCGAAGCCGAAGTTGCCCTCGTGCGGATGGTTGATCCCGCCCGCGTTCTGCGGCTCGGTCAGGGTGTAGAGCTGTGAGTGCCACATACCCGCGCCGCGGATGGTGACGTTCTTGATGCCGATCTGGTTGAACTGCCCCTGGTTCAGCGGGTCGTCGGTCAGGATCTTCTTCTCCTGGCGCCACTGGCCCGCCGGGATCCAGACACACGCGATGGCACCGTTCTGGTCGGCGGTGACCGCCGCCTGGATGGCGGCCGTGTCGTCGTTGCCGTCGCCCGGCACCGCGCCGTACTCGGTGATCGAGGTGCACTCGGCGGGCTTGGCCGCCGGGGGCGCGACCTGCTCCAGGTCGATCAGGTCGATGTAGTAGAAGGGCGCGCTGTCCCCGGCGTCGCGCTGGAGCTTGAACTTGGTGCCCGCCGGATAGGTCGTGGACAGCAGCGAGTTGGCCTCGTCGAAGAGCCGCCGGGCATCCGCCTGCGGCGTGTTCGTCAGGGCCTCGGGACCGTCCGTGTCGCCGTACAGCCAGCTGTGCTTCGAGGAGAGGTTCAGCTTCTTCACGAAGGTGTCGTCGGCGTACAGGCTGATCGTGGCCTCGGTGCCGCCGCCGTTCGGGGCGTCGGGGATCGAGTTGCGCACCACGATCGAGTTGGCCGGGTTGGTGGAGGTGAACTCCACGAACTGACCTTGGGAGTTGAGCCGTACCGACTTACGGCCGGAGGACTCCGAGCCGAAGTTGGTGTGGCCGAAGGTGCGTACGGCGTCGGCCTCCACCAGGGTGCCCGAGTACCGGCCGGCCTCCGCCTCGTACTCCACGTACGGGACGGCCGCCCCGCGCCCGACCACGATCGAGCGGGAGAAGGAGTTGTTGGTCTCGTTGGTCTCCGTCACGACGCCGGTAGCGTCAGCGGTGGCCACGATGTTGGCGCCGCCGCTGGTGGCGGTCCAACTGCCGTTGATGCTCACGTTCGTCGTCGCGCCGGCCGCGATCGACGGGGTGTTGGTGTTGAGCGTCGTGCCGCCCACCGCCACCCGGGTGACCGTGGTGGCACCGCTCGCGGTCGTCCCGCGGTTCCGCACCGCCACGCTGAACTGGACCGAGGCGCCGACGGCGGGGTTCTGCGGCGTCGAACTGACGCTCAGCACCTGGAGGTCGGGCCCGGGGGCCTGTCCCACGACCAGTGAACCGGCCGCGGTGAAGCTGTTGTTGTCGTTGTCCTGCTCGACGATCGTGTCGGTCGGGTCCACCACCGCCGTCACCTTGTAGGTGCCTTCGGCGTGCTTGCCCGCGGCGACCTGGACGGTCTGCGAGGCACCCGCGGCGAGGCCGCCGACGGAGGCGCTGCCGGCGACCACTCCGCCGATACTGACGTTCACGGTCGTCGGGCCGGACGCGGCCGTCCCGGCGTTGCGCACCGTCGCGCTCACGGTGGTCGCGTCGGTCTCCACCGGGGCGGTGGGGGACCAGGAGAGCCCGGTGACGGTGAGGTCGGGGTTGGGCGCGGGGCGCCCGACGACCTGGAGTTCGGCGACCTGGCCGCCCTGAGCACCGGTGTTGGAGAAGAACTGGAGCTGTACGTCGGCGACGCGCCCGGTGACCGGGATACGTACCGAGTTCTGGTTCGTCGCCGGGTTGAAGCCGTAGTCGGCGCGCGCCTTGAGCGAGGTGAACCCGGCGGCCTGGGCGCGGCCGAGCACCTGGATGTTCTGGGTCCGGGCGCCCCACGCCGCGTCGGGGTTGAGCTTGACCACGACGGAGGTGATGTCGGCGTCCGCCCCGAGCTTGACCGTCAGGGTCGACGGGTGGCCCGTGGACTCCCAGTAGGTGTTGACGCTGCCGTCGTTGGCGTTGGCCGCGACGAAGTTGTGGATCGTCGACGACGCCTCGATCGCCTTGCCGCGTGCCAGGTCGGAGCCGTCGTCACCCGGGTCCGGGTCGGGGTCCTCGCCCGCGGGGCCGTAGATCTCGAACTCGGATATCTGCGCCGCCGGCCAGCCCGTGTTGCCGGTGATGTTCAGCCGTACGTAACGGACGCCGGTGGAGGGGAAGTCGATGGTGACGGTGTTCCCCGACGCGGGGGTGAACAGCCGCCCCTGCGAGGCGGAGAGAGTGCTGTAGGTGTTCCCGTCGGTGCTGCCCTGGACGCCGAGGGCCTGGGTGCGGGCCTCCCAGGTCGTGGGGAGCCTGAGCACCACCTGGTCGACGGCGACGTTCGCGCCGAGGTCGACCCGGAGCGTCTGCGGGAACGCGTTGTTCGGTCCTTCCCAGTACGACGCCTGACTGCCGTCGGTGACGTTGGAGGCCGGGTGGTTCCCCTCGGATCCGCTCGCCGACACGCTCTTGCCGGCCGCCTGGTCGGGGCGCTCGGCCGCGGCGGCCGAGAGGGGGGTGAGCCCGGCGACGAACAGGCCGGCCATGACGAGGCCGGTGATCAGTCGTCGGCGGAGCTGTCCGGGTCTGAGCTGCTTCTGTCTCATATGGTCCTCTGTTCGGTTGGAACGAGGGAGCAGATGGTGAGCTGCTATGAAGTTGCGAGAGAGCCTTGAGAAATTGAGCCACTTGCTTACTTTTTTGCGATTCACAGGTTGCAATCATGCCCATGGCTTGTCAACGGTTTTCGCACGGGTAACACGCGGGCCACCGGCCGCCCGACGGGTCGTCAGACGGCCGGGGTCGCGGGAGCCGCGGGGCCAGGCAGAAGCGCCATCCGCTCCTGCTCCTCCGCGACGATCCGCCGGGCCAGCGACTGCTCAGAGATGTCGACCGCGTCGGGCGTCGACTCCGCGACATCGCTGTGGCGGGCGTACGCGTCGAAGAGACGCTTCTTCGTACCCAGCAGGCGCAGTACGCGCTGGTCGACACTGTCGGCGGTCAGCAGCCGGTGGACCTGGACATGGCGTATCTGCCCCATCCGGTGCGCGCGGGCGATGGCCTGGGTCTCCAGCGTGGGCTTGACCTGCGGCTCGCACAGGATGACCACGGACGCGGCCTGGAGATTGAGACCGGTGCCGCCCGACTGGATCTGGCTCAGCAGAACGGCGTGTCCGGACGCCTCGGCGAAGCCGTCCACCCACTCCTGCCGCCGGGCGGCGGGCACCCGGCCGGTGAGCGGACCGAAGACGGTACGCGAGTGTGCGCCGGCACCTGAGGCCGGGCCGAGCGCCTCCTCGGCGGCCGTCAGCACATCGTGGAAGAAGGAGAAGACGACCACCTTCAGACCGTTCGACGCGGCCTCGCCGACGAGTTCGCGCAACCGCCTGAGCTTGGCGGACGTGGCGGGATCGGCGTACGCCGCCCGTCGCATGGCCATGAAGTTCCCGGCCGCCACCGCCTGCCGGTAGGCGGCGCGCGCGGCGGGGCTGAACTCCTCCCACTCGTCCACCTGTTGCAGCTCCGGCAGTTCCGTGAGGACGTCCTGCTGGTTACGGCGCAGATACGCGGGCGCCACGGCCCTGCGGAAGGCCTCGGAGCCGATGACCGCGTCGCCGTGACGGATGGCGGGAAGGAGCGCGGGCTGAAGATGGCGCACCAGACTCCGGAACTCCTCGACCCGGTTCTCCATGGGCGTCCCGGTGAGGAACAGGACATGCCCGGCGCGCTCCGCCCAGCTCCGCACGGTCCGGGAGCGCCGGGTCTCGGGGTTCTTCACATAGTGCGCCTCGTCCACGACGAGCATGCCGACCCGCACGTCGTCCGGCACGGCGAGCGAGCCGAGCACGTCGTACGTCGTCACCGCGACGTCCCCGTGCCGCGTCCACTGCCCGAGGGCCACCGTCCGGTCCTGGCCGTGCACCCGGTACGCGCGCAGTGTGCTGCGGGACTCGATCTCCCGGATCCAGTTGATGACGACGCTGGCCGGGCAGACCACCAGGAAGTGCGTACGGCCCTCGGACTTGAGGTGCGCGAGCGCGGCGATGGCCTGGATGGTCTTGCCCAGACCCATCTCGTCGCCCAGGATCACCCGGCGCTGGGCCAGCGCGAACCTGGCACCGAACGCCTGGTAGCCGCGCAGCGAAACGCGCCGGTGGGTGTCGTCCAGCCGCTGCGTACGGACACGTTCGGAGATGTCGCCGGGCAGAAAGCCCTCGGCCGCGTCCATGTCCGCGGTGGCTTCGGAGAGTTCGGCGAGGAGGACCGAAAAGTCGGCGGGGCGGATCTGGAAGTCGAGCCACGCCTCGTCCGCCGAGACGGCGGGCCGCAGCAGATCCGTGGCCGCCTGGGTGAGCAGGAGCGGCACTTCACCGGCGGCGGCGTCATCGAGGAAGGCGTCGACCAACTGGACGGCGTGCTGGGCCTGTTGCCGGCGCCGCTTCCCGGAGAACAGCATGCGCAGCCGGTCCCCGGCCGGGCGTGCCGGTGGCAGCAGCGGGGCGAGGTCCGCGTCGGTCCGGGCCGCCGCCGCGAGGGCGCGGGGCATGTCCGGGCCCGCGTTCACCATCCGGTTCAACGCGACGACCAGGGCGGTGGCATGGGGATCGCCGATGTCGTCGGCGTCCAGCCGGACGGCCACGTGCTCCGCCATCGCCTCCGCCAGCTGCCGCGCGGCGGCGATGGCGTGACCGGAGCTCTGCGTGCCGATGCCGGGGATGTGGCGGAGCTCGTACGCCGTCGCGTCGAGCACCTTCCCGACGTCCGTGTACCCGGCCTGTTCGAGCGCGCCAAGCCGGAGCCTGCCCTCGGTGACATCGGCGAGCCGGGAGAGGGGGATGCCCGCCAACTCCCGGCGGACCAGCGCGTCGCGCAGCGGGGCGACCGCCTTGAGGACACCGTCCCGTACCTCGGCGTGGTCGGCGGCCACCCGGCGTGCCGTGGCGAGAAGTCGGTCGGCCCGGTCGAGCACGGCGCGCGCGCCGCCGCCCACCGGCACCGGCCTCCGCTCACGCCCCGCTCCGTCGCCCATGACGCCTCTCGCTGTCCGCCGCTTGTCCACCACATCCGGTCGAGCGACATGATTCCACGGGGGTACGACATCGCCGGGCGGCCGTTTCCGGCGCGCCCGGCGATCTCGGGGTCGGTCGGTGCCGGGTCGTGGACCCCCGGCCGGTCCGGGGTGGTGAACCCCCGCGAACTACGCGGCCATGGTCCAGCGCTGGCCGGGGGCGCCGTCGCAGGTGCGGAGTTCGAGCTTCGTACCGTTGACTTCTCCGCCGGCCGCCGGCGTCAGGCACTTGCCCGAGGCGACACCGACGACGGAGCCGTCCGCGTTGACGCGCCACTGCTGGTTGGTGGTGCCGCGGCAGTCCCAGATGATGACGGGCGTGCCGTCGGCGGTGGCGGCGCCCTTCGCGTCCAGGCAGCGGTCGCCGTACACGCGCAGTTCGTCGGAGGCCGTACGGGTCCACTGCTGGTTGGCCTTGCGGTGGCAGTCGTAGACGATCGTCCGTGTGCCCGCGGTCGCCACGGCCCCGTCGACGTCGAGACAGCGGCCCGACTGCGCGTTGACGAGCGTGCCCCGGCCGCCGCCGCCGAGCGGGACGAGGCTGGCGGGCACCGAGCGCAGCGCGTCGTACCAGACGGTCGCCATCTTGGCGTAGCCAGCGGCGTTGGGGTGGACGCCGTCGGCGAGGTCGGCGACCGTCAATGCCTTGTACATGTCAACCAGATGGACGCGGGGGCCCTTGCCGTTGACGATGCCGGGCAGCGCCGCGTTGAACGTCTTGACCCGGGCTTCGAGGTCGGGGTTCGTCTCGGGCGTGATCGTCGCGACGAACAGCTCGATCTGCGGCTTCTGTTGGAGGACGCGGTCGATGAGATCGGAGAGCCGGGCCGGGGCGTTCGCCACGTCGTAGTTCTGGTTCACGTCGTTCGTGCCGATCTGGAGCATGATCGTGCGCGGGTCACTGGCGGCCAGCCAGCCGTCGATGTTCGAGCGGAGCTGGTCGATACGCCAGCCCGAGTGGCCCTGGTGGTCGTGGTCGCCCAGCTCCGGCGGGCCGTTGAACTGAGAACCGACGAAGTCGACGGTGTAGCCACCGGTGGCGAGATGCTGCCAGAGGTTGATGCGGTAGCCGCCGGGGACGTTGAATCCGTCGGTGATCGAGTCGCCGAGCGGCATGATCCGTACTCCGCCGTTGGACTCGGCGGGTGCGGCGGTCGCCGCGTTCGCGGCGGTCTGGGTGAGCGTCATGAGGGTCGCCGTGACGGCGAACACCAGAAGGCTGAGGAGAGCTTGCGCACGGCGTGAGGCAGTTCTTCGCAAGACGGGTCCTTCCCTAGGGGGCCGCCGAGGAATGGGGGGTGCGCGTCAGGTGTGCGGTGGTGCGTGCGTGTGTGACGGGAGGTGCGGGGGGTGAGTGGCGGCCATGTTGTAGATACCACCGGCCGGTCCTTCCGGCGAGGCATCGCGCGGCGGAGTCGGTGAAATGACCCTGTTCCGGCCACGGCCCGACGGTCTTCCGGACACGCTACGGGGGTGTCCTTCCGGGTCAGCCTTCGTACAGAAGACGGCGCAGGAACCTGTTCGTGAACGTGCCCGCCGGATCCAGGGAGTCCCGCAGCTCAAGGAAGTCCGCCATCCGGGGATAGCGGCCACGCAGCTCCGCCGGCCCCATGGTGAACACCTTGCCCCAGTGCGGCCGTGCGTTGAGCCCCTCCAGCGCCGCCTCCAGACGCGCGATCACCGGCACGACCGACGCCGTGTCCTTGACCCAGGTGAAGTGCAGCGCGACCGTGTCCCGTCCCTCGGCCGGGCTCAGCCACAGCCCGTCAGCGGCCACGGTGCGCACCTCGCAGACCTGGAGCACGGGAGCCATCACCGGCCCCAGCGCGGCCAGCGCCCGCAGCGCCGCGACGGCGTGCCGGCGCGGGACCAGATACTCGGACTGGAGCTCCTCCCCGTTGCTCGGGGTGAACTCGGCCCGGAAGTGCGGCAGCCGGGCATGCCAGGGCCCCGGCACCCCGTGCTGCTCGGTGCAGTGCGTCGCGGGCATGCCGGGCACGGGATGCATGGCCACGGTGGCCGGTACGCCCCAGGGGAAGTCCGGCTCGGCCGGGCCCGACCCGGGGTCGACGCGGTGCTTGAGCCAGACCTGCCCGAAGCGCGGGGCGTGCCAGTCGGTGAACAGGCTCACGCTGTACGCCGCCGAGGTGATCGCGTCGAAGTGCTCCTCCAGCACGTCCAGGGGCAGCCCGGTGCGGACGAACTGCCGTACGTCGAAGGCCGGAACGAGATCCAGGGTCAGCGAGGTGACCACGCCCAGCGCGCCGAGCGCCACCACCGAACCGGCGAAGCGCTCACCGTCCCTCTCGCGTTCCAGCGTCAGCGAGTCGCCGTCCGCGGTGACCATCTCCACCGCGCGTACGGCGGTCGCGAGCGAACCTGATGTGTCGCCGGAACCGTGCGTCCCGGTGGCGACCGACCCGGCCACCGAGATGTGCGGGAGGGACGCCATGGTGTGCAGGGCCAGCCCCCGCTCGGCCACCTGCCGGGCGAGTTCCGCGTACCGTACGCCGCCCGCGACGCGCACCGTACCGGCCGCCGTGTCGACGTCCACGGTCCTGGGCAGCCCGGCGAGCGAGAGAAGGGTGCCGTCGGTGTCGGCGATGCGGTTGAACGAGTGTCCGCTGCCCAGCGCCCGTACGCGCGGGCTGCCCGCGACGAGCGCCCGCAGCTCGTCGAGCGTGGCCGGGCGGTGCACCCGGTCGGCCGAGAAGACGATGTTCCCGGCCCAGTTGGTGCCCGCGCCGCCGGCCACCGGCCCGTGGGCTGCTGTCTCCGTCACCTGTCCGCCCTCTTCCCGAGTCTCCGGTTCGATCGAATTCGATCCGATTCGATCACGCCCGCGCCGCGCACGCGTCCCCGCCCCCCGCCCGCCGTCTCGATACAAGCCCCGGCCCCGCTTACTGACGGCTGACCGCGCGGGTCACACCGGCGACGACCGTCGTGGCCAGGATCCAGCCGGTGATGATCAGGACGTACGACAGCCCCTGATACCAGCCACCCTCCGGGGTGAAGGCCCGCTCCTGCCCGAAGTCGACGATCGGCAGCAGCAGGTCGAGGCTGTAGAAGACGGGATTGAAGTCCGGGGACTCGTCGGCCTTCAGCGGGCGGGGTTCACGGACGGCGTACGCGACCGAGGCCACCAGCAGCAGCGACAGCATCCAGGTCACGGCCCGCATCGGCCGGAAGCCGTAGCCGACGGTGATGTCCTGGACATGCCCCCAGAGCCGCGCGTACCAGGCGAGCCCCCTGCGCTGCCTCCGCTGCTTCGCGAGCTGTACGGTCCGGGCCGCGTCGTCGTCACCGATCCTGCGGTACGAAGCGGTCAACTGCTCGTAGGCGTACGGCACATAGTCGTCGCCGTCCCGTTCGAGGACGGCCAGCCGCCGGCCGGCCGGCTCGTGCGGGGCGAGCGTCCCGTACGTCAGACCGTTGAGCCGAACGCCCCCGGACCAGACCTCCGGCGCCACGTGCAGCAGGTCGATCTGGGAGCGCCGCAGATTGACCGAGCCCTCGATGGGCGCCGCCTCGCGCAGCCACAGCTCACCGACCACACAACTGCTGGCACGCAGGGCCACGCCGCCTGGATGCGACAACCGGGCGTACGCCAGGTTGAGTTGACCGGGTATCCGGGCTCCGCGCAGATTGACCCGGCCCCGGACGCGGATCCGCTTCGCGCTGAGGTCCGCCCCGACGCTGAGCGTCTCGGCGTCAAGGGCGGTGCGTCCGGGGGCGGTCAGTACGGCGTCGTCCAGACTGATGGACCCGGCGACGGCCGCTCCGCCGAGCCGCAGTGTGCCGTCCACCCGCAGGCCGGGCGCCCACAGATCGTCGCCGACGGTGGCGTGGTTGAGCTGGAGCAACGGCTCGGGGTCGGGGGCCGGCTCCGGATCGGCCTCCGGGCCGCCGTCCGGTCCGGAGTCGGGCGCCGCCGCGCTGAACCGCGCCCGGTCGAGAAACACGGCCCCGGAGATCTGCGCCGCCCCGAGCCGGACCGGACCCGTGACGCGACAGTCGGTGAGCCGCAGCACACCGTCGACCCGCAGCGTCGCCGCCGTCATTCCGGGCAGCACCGACCCGCTGAGATTGAGTTGCCGGACCTGGGCCCCGTACAGACTGGGCACGTCGTCCAGGAAGCAGTCATTGAGGCTGACCGGGCAATCGACCGTCGCGTAACGCAGGTTGAGCCACCCCGTGATACGGGCACCCATCAGCCGCAGCGCGGGTATCTCCCCGTCCTGCCGCGCCCCGCCGAGCAGGACGGCGCGCACCACCTCGGCCCGCACACTCCGCTCCGGCCCCCAGTGCCGGCCGGGCTCGGGATCCGGGTCGCCGGCCGCGCGGAAGTCCACGACCTCGCCCCTGGGGAAGGCGTCCCAGACGCGCCGCTCGGCCGCCGTCAGCGTGTTGATCTCCATTGCCGCGACTCTCGCCCGGCCGCGCGGAGGTGTCAACACACCGGCGTCGTCAGGCCATCTGACGCCGTACCAGCTCGTGCAGCCTGCCGCCCTCGTCCGCCAACAGGGCGGCCGGCGGCCCCTGTTCGACGATGCGCCCCGCGTCCATGACCAGCACCCGGTCCGCGTCAAGGACCGTGGAGAGGCGGTGGGCGATCACCAGACGGCCCGCGTTCAGCCGGCGGGTGCTCTCGATCACGATCCGCTGGGTCTCGTTGTCCAGGGCGCTGGTCGCCTCGTCCAGGAAGAGCAGCCGCGGCCGGCGGACCAGCGCCTGGGCGATCATGAGGCGCTGGCGCTGGCCGCCGGAGATGGCGCCGCCTCCGGCGATCATGGTGTGCAGACCCATCGGCATGCGTTTGATGTCCTCCGCGAGACCGGCCATCTCGACGGCCTCCCAGACCTCGTCCTGCGAGAACGTCTCGGCGCCGCAGACGCAGTCCCAGATGGAGCCGGTGAGCGGCTGCGCGTTCTGCAGGACGACACCGCACTGGCGCCGCACGGCCGCGCGGTCGAGGGCCGCCAGGTCCTGGCCGTCGTACAGCACGCTTCCCGTGACCGGCCGGTCGAAGCCGATCAGCAGCCGCAGCAGCGTCGACTTGCCGCAGCCGCTTGCCCCGACGACCGCGACGAACTCGCCCGGCTCCATCCGCAGCGATACGTCGTCGAGCACGAGCGGGCCGTCGTCGGTGTAGCGGAAAGAGAGCTTCCGGGCCTCGATCCGGCCGGTCAGCACACCGGGCTGGGTACCCGTGTCGCCGCCCTCGGGGGCCTCGTCCAGGACCGGCTTGATCTGCTCGAACATGGGCAGCACGGCGGCGACCGACACGAGTGCGCCGGTGAGCTGGGTGACTGAGGTCAGCAGCATGGTCACGGCGGTGTTGAAGGTCAGGAACTCACCGGCCGACATGCTCCCGCGCGCCGGTCCGGCCAGCAGCATGAACATCACGAGGGAGCAGAACGGCAGGTAGACCGCGTCCAGCACCGTCGCCACATTTTTGATCCGGCCCGCCCGCTGCTGGAGTTCGCGCGAGCGGGCGAAGCCGCGCGCCCAGGCCGCGTACGCGAAGCCCTCGGCCGCGGCGACCCGTAGCTTCGGCAGCCCGCGCAGGGTCTGGAACGCCTGGTTGTTGAGTTTGTTGCCGAGCTCGACCAACTGCCGCTGCCAGCGCAGCTGCCACAGTCCAAGACCGAAGAACACGCCGGCGATGACGGCGAGCATTCCCATCGCCGCCAGCGCGAGCGGGACACTGTGGACGAGCAGCAGCACCAGGCTCATCCCGCCGACCGCCGCCGACTGCACGATCACCGGCCCGATGCCCGAGAACACCCGGCGGATCGCGCTGACGCCCATCGCCGCGCTCGCGAGCTCACCGGTGGAGCGTTCGGCGAAGAACTTCGTCGGCAGCCTCAACAGCCGGTCCCACACCGCCGGTTGGAGCGTGCTCTCGATACGGCCCTCCATCCGCAGGATGGTCAGGCTCTGCGTCAGCATGAAGGCGGCCGTGACGATGCCGGTGATCATGACGGCGACGGACACCTGGGCGATCAGATCGGTCCGGGCGCTCGGTACGTACTCGCCGAGCACCCGTCCGGTCGCGAGCGGCACCAGCGCCCCGAGCCCCACCGTGACAAGGCAGGTCAGCGCCAGATTGCGCAGATCCACACCGTTGCCGCGCAGACCGAAGCGGAGCAACCGCCAAGGCGTCAGGGGCTCTTCGGGGAGCGGGCGGTAGAACATCACGGCGCGCGGCTCGAAGTCGTCGGCGTTGTGCCCGCCGACGCGAAGCCGTGCCCCCGTCGCCGGGTTGACCGCCTCGTAACGGCCGCGCCGCCAGATCAGGGCGACCGGGGCGCCGGACTTGGCCCGGTGGCCCACGAGCGGGCCCGAGTCGGTCCGCCACCAGGGGCCGTCGAGCCGCACGGCGCGGGTGCGGACCCGGGAGGCGATGGCGATGCGTTCGACCGGTCCGACGCGGTCGTCGAGCGGGGTGCCCGCGCTACGCGAGTGGTCGGAGAGGGTGATGCCGGAGGCCGCGGCGACCAGCCGGCAGACCGCGAACGTCGCGTCCCTGACGGCGTCGCCGCTCGCGCTCTCGGCCGCGCCGCCCTCGTCGGAGCCCGTGCCGGGGCGGCCGATGGACGCCACCAGCGCCTCGTCGGCCCGCGCCCGTACCCGCTCACCGGCCTTGATCCCGGCGGCCGTCCGGTCCTCGTGCGCGCGCTCCTGCCGCTCGATCCAGTGGTCGACGGCCGACAGCAGCCGGTGCTGCTGGTTGACCATCCGCTGCCACATCGCGGCGTCGACCAGCAGGTCGCCCGCCGCGTCCGCGCTGTACGAGGCGCCGTACTGGACGCTGCCGGGGGAGACCGGCATCCACAGCACATCGTCGTCGGACACGGCACCGTCGGTGGACGGGCGGGCGTCGAGCGGCGTCTGGAAGAGCGCGCCGAGCCCGCGCGCGGCGCCGAGCGCGAAAGCGTGCTCCAGCGGGGTCGGTACGGGGGGCGCGGACGGCGAGGTGTGCTGCGCCATCTCCGGCGCGCCGTACGGGTAGGCGTACGGATCGTCGGGCGCGGGCGGCGGCGCGTACAGCTCCCGCAGCGCGATCCGGCGCAGCGCGCAGTCCTGCGACGGCCTGCTCAGCAGCGTGTGCCGGGGTCCTTCGACCGGACCGAGGAGCAGCGTCCCGGCTTCGAGACGGCCGAGGAAGTGCCAGTGCCCCTGCCCCACCGCGTCCACGGCGAAGAGGTCGAGCGTGCCCCCGACCACCAGCCACAGCACATGCGGGCCCTCCAGCGGCACATTGCGCACCCCGGCGCAGTCGACCGGTGTGCCCAGCGCGCCCAGCGCGTGGATCACCGGGTCGACGCCCGCCGTCGCGCCGGCGCCCGTCGTCATGGAGGTCATGTCAGTGCTCCCTGACCAGTCGCGCGTACGGCCCGTCGGCGGCGACCAGGTCCTCGTGCCTGCCGCGTTCCACGACCGCGCCATGGTCCAGGACCACGATCTCGTCGCTGTCGCGCACCGTGCTCAGCCGGTGCGCGATCACCACGCAGGCGCAGCCGCGCCGTCGCAGATTGTCGATGATCAGGCGTTCGGTCTCCGCGTCCAGCGCGCTCGTCACCTCGTCGAGCACCAGAATGCTCGGCCGCCTGACCAGCGCGCGGGCGATCTCCAGCCGCTGCCGCTGACCGCCGGAGAAGTTGCGCCCGTCCTGCTCGACCCTGCTGTGGATGCCCTCCGGGCGGCGCGCGATCACGTCGTCGAACAGCGCGGCGTCCCGAAGGGCGGTGACGACCGCCTCGTCCGGTATCGACGGGTCCCACAGCGCCACGTTGTCCCGGACCGTGCCCTCGAAGAGGAAGACATCCTGGTCGACGAAGGACACCGAGGCGGCGAGCGCGCTGCGGGAAATGTCCTCCAGCCGCTGCCCGTCGATACGGATCGTCCCTTCCCACGGACTGTAGAGACCCGAAATCAGCCTGGAGACTGTGGACTTGCCGCTCCCGGAGCCGCCGACCAGCGCGACCTGCTGCCCCGGACCCACCGTCAGCGAGAAGCCGTCGAGCAGCGGCGCGTCCAGCGGGCTGTAGCCGAACACCACGCTCTCCAGCTCCACATGGCCCAGCAGCCGTCGCGTACTGGCGTCCGGCTGCTGCCGCGAGTACAGCGGGTCGACGGGGAAGCTCTCCACATCCTTGAGCCGGGCCACGTCCGCGGCGAAGTCCTGGATCCGGCCCGCCACCCCGTTCAGCCGGGTGATCGGCGCGGTGAAGCGCACCACCAGCGCCTGGAACGCGACGAGCAGCCCGATCGAGATGGCACCCTCCACCGCCCTCGTTCCGCCGACCAGCAGGATCAGCGCGCTGTTGAGCGTGGCGAGCGTGGGAGCGACCACCGTCAGCGCCGCGCTGGGCACGCCCAGCTTCTGCTGCTCCTCCAGCGTCGTCGCGTGCTGTCCGGCCCAGCGCCGGAAGTAGCCGTTCTCGCCGCCGGTCGCCTTCATCGTCTCGATCAGCTGAAGGCCGGTGTACGAGGTGTTGGTGAGCCGCGCGCTGTCCGCCCGCAGTTTGCGCGTACCGGTGGAGCGCAGCCGGATCACGATCCGCATCGCGACCACGTTGAGCAGCGCCATCAGTACGCCGAACAGGGTCAGTTGGGGGTCGTACGACCACAGCAGTGCGGCGTACAGGATCACCACGACCCCGTCCACACCCGCAGCGGCCAGGTCCCGTGCCAGTGTCTCGGCCACCGCGTCGTTGGACTGGAGCCGCTGTACGAGATCGGCCGGGCTGCGCTGCGCGAAGAACGTGACCGGGAGCTTCAGCAGATGCCGCAGGAAGCGGGCGCCGCTCAGCGTGGAGGAGATGACGCGCCCGCGCAGCAGGTTCGCCTGTTGCAGCCCGGTGAGGACGGCGGTGAGCACCACCATCGTGGCCATGGATGCGAACAGCGGTCCCAGGAGCGAGGTCTGACCGCCTATCAGGAACGTGTCGATGTACGTACGGCTCAGTGCGGGCACCGCCGCGCCTACCGCCACCAGCAGCAGACTGGCGAGCAGCGCGGCCAGCAGGGTGGCGGCCGTACCACGCATCCGCGCGGGCATGGCGCTCATGATTCCGGGCTTGCGGCCGCCCTTGCGGAAGGCGTCGGCGGGCTCGAAGACAAGGACCACGCCGGTGAAACTGGTGTCGAAGTCCTCCGCCGGGACGAACCGGCGGCCCTTGTCGGGGTCGTTGATGTGCACGCCCCGGCGGCCAGGACCCCGGCGCATCCCGTCGTACACGACGTAGTGGTTGAACTCCCAGAACAGGATCGCGGGCGCCCGCACCTCGGCGAGGGCTTCCGCCTCCATCTGCATGCCCTTGGCCTGGAGGCCGTAACTGCGGGCCGCTTTGAGGACGTTGGAGGCGCGCGAGCCGTCGCGCGAGACACCGCACGCGATGCGCAGCTCCTCCAGGGGGACATGGCGGCCGTAGTGGGCGAGCACCATGGCGAGGGAGGCCGCGCCGCACTCCAGGGCCTCCATCTGGAGGACGGTGGGGGTGCGGACGGCCTTGGGCCTGGGGCTCTCAGGGGCGGGGCGGCCACGCTTGGCCGCCCGGCGCCGGCCGCCGGTGGAGACGGCGGCGGTGCCCTGCGTCTCGTCGGGCCGGTGCTTGCGGCGTCCGGCGGGCGGCAGTTGCTGGTGCTTCCGCGGGGCGGGGGGAAGCTGGTGGCGCCGCGGGCTCACGGGAGCAGCCAATCGATCGGGTGCTGTTCGGCCAGCCGGATGGAGCCGGTGGCCAGGGTCATGGACTCGACGGCGTACGGCGGCCCGTCCGGCGACGACCAGGTGTAACCGGACTTGGTGGCTGACGACTCGTCAAGTCGCACCAGCACGGCGACGGGTGGGCCCTCGCGCGAGAACTGCTCGCCCAACTGCGTACTGCCGAGGAACCCCGTGATGCGCCTGCTGGTCTCGGCGACGCGGCCGACGGCCTCGACCCGGCCGCGCAGTACGCCGTACCGCTGCTTGGGCACCGACTGGACGGTCACGTCCACGGACGCGCCCACGGGTACGGTCCCTCCGCTCTCGGCGGGGGCGTACAGCATCACGCTCAGCGGATCGTCCTCCTTCGCGACCCGCTCCACCGCCGCGACGTCGGCGCCGGTGGTGATCACGGAGCCGACGGCCGCGACCAGGGTCGTCAGCCGGCCGGCGCCGATGGTGCGGACGACGGTGCTGCCATCGGCGGTACGGACCTTGACGAGAGGGGCGTCGGCGGACACCCGCTGGCCCTCGTCGGCGAGCACGTCCGTGACCTGGCCGGCGACGGGGCTCTGGAGGACGTAACTGCCCTGCGCGTGGGTGAGGATGCCGGGGGCGCCGAGGGTGGACGAGACGCTGCCGGTCACCGCCCAGACGGCCGCGGCGATCATCACGACGACCGTGACGCCCAGGAGAAGACAGCCCTGGGGCCGGGCGAAGCGCACCGGCAGGTCGATCTCCTCGGGCGACTGCAGTTTGGAGAGGGCCTGTTGGCGGAACTGCACGGCGCTATTCCCTCGTTGCTCAGTGTTCTCGCTCAGTGTTCTCGCTCGGTGTCCCGACACCGTGGTTCACGACGACCGCCGCGTCGGCCGTGTGTGCCCGGGAACCGGGACACACGGCCGACGCGGCGGTACTGGGGTCTCAACTCAGAGGCTGGAGACCAGGCCCGTGGCGAGGCCCGTCACACCGGCGGTGCTGATGCCGGTGGCACCCTCGACGGTGCCGACGACGCCGCCGACCGTGCTGGAGACCGGGACGATGGAGTCCACGGTGCCCGTGACGGTGCCTACGAGGCCGCCGACGAGACCACCCGACACGTTGTCGAGGTCGCTGTCGGAGATTTCCTGGGTCTCAACCTGGGGAGAGCGGTTCATGATATGAGATTCCCTTCGAATGGCTATTCGCATTGGCCACGACCGGCCTCGCCGTACTGGCGCACCGGCCGTCGCAACGGTCGTCGGAGCGACTCCTTCGGATTTCCGAGTATCAGGATTCGGAAATCCGCCGAATGGCGCCGGGGTGACTCCCGCAGTGCGAAGGATCAAAGCACGGGGGCTGGTCGGGTAGCCACTCGAACGCCCAACGATCAGGCCCTGTCGTGGCGTTGGGGCACCTCGAAGTGCCTGGTCGTCCACGGCTTGGTGGCAGCTTCTTCACGCGATTTCACATCCTGAAGTGGACATTCCCGCCCCAAGGCCGTACGTGTAGACCGCCATAAGTACAGACCAGGCGGCCGACTGTGTCCGCCTGCGTATTCGGTGTGCAGATTCGTCGAAGGAGGCATACGAAGGAGGGGGTGCCGGGAAATGCGCCGCCGGCCGCGTGGATTGCTTGGTCACGGTATTTCCGGGGAAACGGCGCGGCTTCCAGGAGAGGGCAACATAAGGGCATAACGGCGTTGCGCCGGACGCGGGGGAAATGGCCGCCTTCCGGCCGGTCACCACACGGTTCGACGCCATCGGTACCGTTTGTCGCACGGTGCGCTCGGTGCTCGGGATCGCCGCTTATGTCGGCCTGCGGGTGCCGGATCGTCAACTGGTCGGCCGCGGCCCGCTCCTGACCCCAGTCCCACATTGCCTGGAGCGCCGGCGTCCATTTGCCGCCGATCACCTCCGCGGTGACCTCGATCGACGCTGCCGGAGGCGGGGCACATGATTCTCGATTACATTCGCCACCGAATTCCCGAGAACGGCGCGACCGAATTCGAAGCGCCCCACCCCCCGCGCCGCCAGACCCCTGACCCGGTCGTCCGTCTGCCACGACTATGAGCTCTCCGGCCGCGTCGAGGAGCCCGGCCACTACATCCCGCGGGCGGCAGCCATTCCTTCGAGCGTCCTTTCCACCGCTTCTGCGAAAAGGTCGGCAAGGGCGAATTGCTGTCACCGCTCTTCGCCGGCCTGAGCGAGAATCATCCCCACCCATCGGCTCCGGCGTGCCAACTGCCCCGCGATAGCCTGCCGATGAGCCGATCGGGCCCAGGGACACGAGGAGGATTGTGGAGCGGTGCCACGAGAGGGGGCGGCGATGACCGCCCCCGATCTCGCCCTCGAAACCCTCACCGGCGCGCGCCGGACGCTCACCGTCCTCGTCCCGGTCCGGCTGCGCCGCACGCCCGCCGCCGACTCGGGCTGGGCCCCGGGCCCGTACCCGTTCGAACTCGGCAGCCGCCGCACCGACACCGCCACCCGCTCCCGCTACTTCGCCCCGGCCGCCGCCCGTGTCCTCTACGGGACACCGGACCGCCCCTGCCGCTGGCACCGGCCCTTCTCCGTCACCCACGACGGACTGCACCTCGTGGGAATGGAGATCCTGCGCACCGCCACCGCACGCAACTCCCAACACGCCCTCGCCGTACTGCACTTCGCCCTCGACGGGCCACTGCTCCCGGTCCTGCGGGCCATCGGCCACCGCCCCACCGCCGGACCCGAACCGCTCACCGGCCCCCTGGACCCCGCGGTGCTCCTCGACGGGATCGCCGACATACGCGACGGGACAGGCACCTTCGCCATCGCCCGCCCGTACACCGTGGCGTTCATGACCCCCGAGGCCCACCACACACCGGCGCTGCGCCCGGACCCCGAAGCGCTGCTGCCGCCGACGGCGGACCGCTGGCTCTGGCAGCTCGCCTCCCGCTCGAACCCGGGCGACCTTCCGCTCGCCCCCGAGAGCGCCCCGCACCACGATGCCTCCACCGTGCGGATATCCGCCGACTGGAGTGCGCTTGTGCTGCGGCACGGGGCCGCGTTCCTCGGGCATCGGGGCGATACCGGGGACGGTGACTTCTACGACTTCGCCGCCCTGCACGCCCGGACCGTCTATCTCGACGCGCTGCTTCTCGGGTCGCTTCAGCGCGATCACATCGACGAGCTCACCGAGGAGCTGTCCGAGGTCTTCGACTCCGAGCGGCTCACCCGGCGGGTGACCGCGCTGGAGAAGAACATCGCCCGCTTCCGCAGTACTTACTGGCGCCAGCACCTCACCGCGCACGGCCCCGCCAACGGCCTGCTGCTCGCCTTCCAGCATCAGCACCGTCTCCCCGAGCGGTTCGCCGGGATCCTCGCGGAGGCCGCCGACTACAACCGGCTCGTGCAGACCCTGGAGAGTCAGCAGATCAGCGGGGCCCTGGGGGTGCTCACCGTTCTCGGGCTGCCGCTCGGGACCGCGCTCGGGGTGCTTCAGGTGCTCGGCGACGAATCGGTGTCCCATCTCCTCGTCGCCCTGGGGTTGTCGGTCGCCGCGACCGCCGCGGCGCTCACCACCCGCTACGGCCGTCTGGTCCTCTCCTCCCTCCGCGGCGGCGGGAGGACCCGCGACATCGGTGGGAGACGGTGAGCGCGCGGCGGTGGCCGCGCGTCGCCGGGAAGGCCGTGGCCGGGGTGGCCGTGACGGGTCTGGCGGCGTTGCTCACCGTTCTCGGGTACGGGTTCGTCCGTGGCGGACTCGACGGGCTGAACGAGGTCTCCGCGGTCGCCGCGCGTGGCACGTCGGTCGACGGGGTCGTCCTGGCGAAGGACGAGGTGACCGAGCCTCAGGGGAGCCGCAGCAAGAGGATCGAGGTCCGCTTCACCACTCCCGAAGGGACCTCCTACCAGTTCTGGGAGGGCGGTGACGCGGACGTCGGTGACGCGATCCGGGTCCACTACCTGCCGGAGCGTCCCGAGACGGCGAGCACCCACTCCGTGACAGGCAACAGGGTGGGGTACGGGATGCTCGCCCTGGTCGGGCTCGCACTCATGATCCTCATGCCGCTGGTGGTCCTCGGATTCGGCTGGGCAGGTCTCCGTGACCTTCGTCGGGCGCGCCGTGCACGCCCTGAGACGGACCTGCCGCCACCGAGCCCTCCAGGGCGGTGAGGAGGAGCCGCCGCTCGAACAGTCCTGAAGAACACGGACGCGGAGCCGGAAAAGTTCGACACCGAACCAAATCGTCCGGATCCGCGCCCAACCCTGCCCACCGGCGGGACCGGCGGGCTAGGGTCTTCACCTGACCTGCACACCCGTTCACCTGAGGAGGGTGAAGATGCCCCTGCCGGAGGAGTCGGCAGGCCTCCCGCTTCTCGAACGCGAGCCGGAGATCGCCGCTGCCGCGCACGCCGTCGAGGGGCTCTTCGGAGACACACCGTCAGGCGGACTGCTCGTCTACCGGGGCGCCGCGGGACTCGGCAAGACCGCGCTGCTCGCCGAGGTCCGGCGGATGGCGGCCGGGCGCTGCACGGTGTGGTCGGCGCGTGGTGGCGAGACCGTGACCACCGTACCGTTCCATGTCGTACGGCAGTTGCTGCAGCCCGCCCTCACCGAGCGTGGGCCGGACAGCTTACGCGACCTGCTCGGTGCCGGGTACGACATCGTCGGCCCCGCCCTCGGAATCGCGCCGCCCGGTGCTCGGCCCGCCGATCCGCAGGGTGTCAGGGACGGTCTGGAGACCCTCTTCCGCAGGCTCGCCGAGACAGTGCCCCCGCTCGTCCTGGTCGTCGACGACGCGCACTGGTCCGACCTGGAATCCCTCGCCTGGCTGGCGTCCTTCGCCCGGCGTACGGGCGGCCCGCCGATCCTGGTCGTCGTCGCGTACCGCAGCGAGGACGCGATCGGCGAATGCGCACACCTCCTGCGGGCACTCGGCGAGAGCGCCAGACTGCTCGTCACCCTGAAGGCGCTGACCTCCGAGGCCACCGCCAAGCTCGCCCGCGCCACCCTCGGCGAGCACGCGGACGACCAGTTCTGCCGCGAGGTGTGGGAAGTCACCGGCGGCAACGCCTACGAAACCGTCGAACTGCTCGCCAAGGCACGGGACGAGGCCCTCGACCCCGTCGGCAGATCCGCCGACGCCCTCAGCGCGCTCGGCGCCGCGACCCGCGGCACCGGCCTCATCGCCAGGCTGGAGGGGCTCGGCCCCACCACGACCCGCTTCGCCTGGGCAGCGGCGATTCTCGGCACCGACATCTCCCTCGAACTCGTCGTGTCCCTCGCCGGGATGGGGCCGGCGGAGGCCGCCGACTGCGCCGAACGGCTCCGGCTCGCCCGAATCCTCGTCGGCAACGACCAGTTGGAGTTCGTCCACCCCCTCATCGCCACGGGCGTCTACCGGGCCATCCCCTCGGCCGTCCGCACCGCCTTCCACGGCCGCGCCGCCTGGCTCGTCACCCGCAAGGGCCTGGGCGCGGCCCTCGCCGACCGGCACCTCCTCGAAGTCCACCCCGACAACGACGCGGAACTGGTGGGGCAGTTGCGCGAGGCCGCCGCCGAACATCTCGCGGTCGGCGCCCCCGACGCCGCCCGCCGCTGCCTCGAACGCGCCCTCGTCGAACCGCCGTTGCCCCGGGTACGGGCCGAAGTCCTGTACGAGCTGGGCCGCGCGACCCTCCTGGCGTCACCGGCCACCACCGTCACGCACCTCCGCGACGCGATCGACACCGAACTCCTCGACGACACCAAGCGCGTCGACGCCGTCTTCCGGCTCTCCCAGGCCCTCACACACAACGACCAGACCCGGGAAGCGGCCCAGGTCGTCGCCGCCGAGGCCGCCCGCACCCCGTCCGGCCCCGCCCAGATGCGCCTCAGGGCCGCGCACTTCCTCTGGGAGGGCGTCCAGGAGAGCGAGGACGACGGCCCCGCACGTGCCCGCCGTCTCGCCGAGACCGCCGCCGCGCTCTCCGGACGCGACAACACCGAACGCGTCCTGCTCATGCTGCGCGCCTTCGACGCCACCGCACGCGGCGAGAGCGCCGAGGAGATCGTCCAGATCGCCGAACGCGCGCTGGTCAACGGCCGGCTCGCCCCCGGCACCGGCTGGACCGGCATGGCCTGGGGCTTCGAACCACCCGCCCTGCTCGCGCTCTCCCTCGCCTTCGCCGACCGGCTCGACCGCGCGGAGACCCTGTTCGACGAGGGGATGCGCGCCTTCGAGATCTCCGGCTGGAGCGGCGGCCATCTCGCCTTCGCCCATACGCTCGTCGGCTACGCCCACCGAAGACGTGGGCGCCTCGCCGACGCCGAGACGTATCTGCGCGAGAGCCTGCGCCTCGCTGACCGCGTCGGCGACCGCCTGCCGATGCACTGGAACGCCATCTGCATGCTCGTCGACACCCTGCTCGCCCGGGGCCATGTCGACGAGGCACGTGAAGCGGCCGAGCGCTACTCCTTCGGACCGCCGTACGCCTCGTCCATCGCCATCCCCGACGCACGGTCCGTACGAGGCCGGCTGCTGCTGGCCCTCGGCCGCACGGAGGAGGCGATCACCGAACTCGAAAGCACAGGGAGGGCGTTGACGGCCCGGGGCCGCCACAACGGCGTGATGGCCACCTGGGCGATCGACCTCGCGCGGGCACTCGCCGACGTGAACCCGGACCGCGCGGCCGAACTCGCCGCGTACTCCCGTGACCGGGCCGAGCGTTTCGGTACACACACCGCGATAGGAGTGGCCCTCTGCTGCTCCGCGGCAGTGACCGAAGGACCGGCGGCGGTCGACCTGCTCGGCGAGGCGGTGACGCATCTCGAAGCGTCACCGTGCAAGTACGAGCTGGCGGTCGCGCGCGTCGAGTACGGCATCGCCGCGAAATCCGCACCCGACCTGGGACGGGGCCGCGTACTCGCCGAGTGGTGCGGCGCCGACGGCCTGGCGGAACGGGCCGGCCTGGCACTGGAAGGACTGCGTACGGCCGGCGGCGGCGCCGGTCAGCGCCAGGACTGAGGACCGCCACCGCGCCATTCGACCGTGCCGGCGTCGGTCATCCGGGCGGGGTCGATCCCGGCCCTGCGCAGCAGCTCGGCCACGTCGGCGGGCCGCCGTGCGCGGCCGGCGTCGTGGCCGCCCACCCAGACCCGCCGGCCACCGCCGCACGGGGGATGGACAACGACGAAGGCCACCACAGGTCGTTCCATCCATCCACTGTGCGTGCTCTCGCCACCGACCGCATCCGGACCGTGCCGCATCCGGACCGTGCCGCATCCGGACCGTGCCGCATCCGGACCGTGCCGCGCCCGGTGTGCGCGGGCGACGCCCCCTACAGCAGCGGGCCCACCGGATCCCGGTGTCGTCGCGCGGCGCGCCGTACGACGAACAGCGTCAGGGCGGCGAGACACGCGGCGCCGATGAACACGAGGGGCCAGACGTACCCGGACGGTGCGGACTCCCGGGCCGACGGCTCGGCCCGCGTGGCCGCGGCGAGCCGGCCCGCCTCCGCCGGGCGAGTACTTTCAGCCGATTCCGCGCTCGCGCCCGCCCCCGCGCGCGCTTCCGCCTCCGGCCCGGCCCGCCTGGCGCGTGCCACCGGGCCCCGCTTCGCCTCCTCGGCCGCCTGACGCGGCGGGCTCGGCGGCCGGGGCGGCACCAGCGACCCGACGGGGGTGACGGCGGGCGCCGCCGCGAAGCCCCAGTCCAGCAGGGTCCTGGCCTCCTCGTACACCGCCCGCGCTGCCCCGGACTGCGGATTCATCACGACGGCCAGCAGCGTACGGTCCCCGCGCCGGGCCGCGGCGACGAGCGTGTTCCCCGCGTGCGTGGTGTAGCCGTTCTTGACGCCGATCAGCCCGGGGTAGCGCGCCACTCCACCGCTGCCCGTCAGCAGTTTGTTCGTGTTCCGGATGCCGAAGGTCGAAGAGCCGTTGCCGGGGAACTGCGCGTCGACGGTCGAGGCGTACTCGGCGAAGGCCGGCAGCTTCAGCCCGGCGCGGCCGAAAACCGCCAGGTCGTACGCGGAGGAGACCTGGCCCGGTGCGTCGTAGCCGTCCGGCGAGACCACGTGGGTGTCGTTCGCGCCCAACGCCCGTGCCTTGGCCTGCATTTGGGTGACCGTCGAGTCCCAGCCGCCGTTCATCCCGGCCAGGACCCGCACCGCGTCGTTGCCCGAACTGAGGAAGACGCCACGCCACAGATCGGCCACGTCGTACGTCCGGCCGGGGGCGACGCCCACCAGGCTGCTGCCATCGCCGAGCCCCGCCAGGTCGGTCCGGGTGACGCTGTGCCGGGCATCCGCGGGAATCCGGGGCAGCGCCGTGACGGCGAACAGCGTCTTCAGCGTGCTGGCGGGCGGCAGCGCGCGGTGCGCGTTGTGGGCCGCCAGCACGGCGCCCGACGCCGCGTCGGCGACCACCCAGGAGAGGGCGGAGACACCCTTGGGCGGCGCGGGCGCCCCGGAGGCCGCGCGCACATGGGTGCCGGGCCGGTACAGCAGCGAGGGGTCCGCCGGCCGCGAGACCCCGTCGCCGGGGTCGGCCCGTGAGCCCGCCGGGGTGGCGGCGGACGCCGTCGGGGGCGACGCCGACGCCGGGAGGAGAGTCAGCAGTCCGGTCAGTCCGGTGGTCAGAGCCACCGTGCCGGCGAACGCGGGGCGCAGGATCGATCTGATGATCATTCAGCCACCGTAGAAACGGACCACGTGGTCCGCACGGCTGCGTGAGCCGACCGGAGGTATGCCCGTCCGGCCGCCGCGCCTCGCCCGTCCCTGCCCCGTAGGGGGAAGCTGTCACCTCGTGCGTTCTCAGCGTTCGTGTGCCAGCGGGACGCCGTGGGCGCGCAGGATCGTGAGGGCGCGGACCGTGGCGTACCCCCGCCATTCCAGGGCGGCGGCGGGGGAGTGGGCCGTCCAGTCGACGCCCCAGCCGCCGTCCTCGCGCTGGTCGGCGGCGAGCTGGTCGAGCTCGTCGGCGACCACCGCCGGGTCGAGGAGCGCCCGCAGCGGGCGGCCGGGGCGGGGT
Organism: Streptomyces sp. NPDC058665; assembly: GCF_042714995.1. Taxonomy (NCBI): domain Bacteria; kingdom Bacillati; phylum Actinomycetota; class Actinomycetes; order Kitasatosporales; family Streptomycetaceae; genus Streptomyces; species Streptomyces sp. NPDC058665. The sequence goes on along the minus strand of NZ_JBHXRX010000041.1, from coordinate 46,963 downwards.
GAGAAGTCGAGCAGCCGCAACGTTTCGCCTTCGCCGCCGCCCTCGACCGGCAGGGGGCTGCCGTCCCTCGGCAGGAAGCCGGCGAGTCTCTCCAGCTCGGCCGGGGCCCATGGCCGGCCGGGATGGAGGGTGTCGAGGAGGTCCAGGACAAAGCGGAACTCGACGGCGGGTGGCGGGCGGTCGAGGCCGGCGATCCGCTCCTGGCAGAAGCCGGTGGCCCGCGCGAGCCAGGGATGGTCACGTACGGCGGGGTCGTGGAGGCCCACGCGGTGCGCGGCGGCGGCGAGTTCCGACGTCATGTGGAGCGAGGAGACGTCCGGATCGGCCCCGGCCCAGAACGGGGCCGAGCCGGCCGCGTCCGCGCCGGTCATCGGCAGGGCGAACGGCAGGCCGCCGTCGGGAAGGCTGATCGAATCAAGCCAATCGCACAGCTGGGTCGTCCGGGAGAAGACGGCCGGGCCGCACTCCTCGAACACCTCGAAGGCGAACAGCGCGCCGACCGGCTGGCTGAGGGCTGACCGGAGGTCGGGCTCCAGCGCATAGCCGTAGCCGCCGTCGCCGTTGCGGTAGGCGTCCAGCGCGGTGACGACGGCCGCGGGAGTGCCGGTCCCGCGCAGAAGCTCGAAGCGGCGCCTGTCCAGCAGCCGCGCGTGGGTGGTCATGAAAGCGGTGGCGCCCGTGAGGTCGGGGGCGTGGGTGAAGTGCATGGGGCGAGTCTGCGCGGTCGGGCCACCACGGGTGCTGAACGAAACGGACACCCGGACCAATGTCGTCACTATACGCGCAGGTTTCGAGGCGCTCCGTGGGGAATCCGAGATTCTATGCCCGTCGGGGGTGCCCGCGCACGCGGTTGGTGAATATGCCGTTCCGGTGTTTGGGTGGCACTAAGCTCTCGCGGAGCGCGCCGAGTTGAGATGAAATCAGGCGTTTGTTCCCATGTGCCGCAATAGTTTCGAATACCCGACCCCTGAATCGACCGCCAGAGGGCTTAGATGGTTCGTGTTGAAGCACCCATGAAAGATCCAGCATCATCCGCGGTTCGCCCGCTTCTGCTCACCGCGGCCCTGATGGCGTCAGTGACAGCCGTCGTCGTGTACTTCGTCGCGGACGCCGCCCGCTTACCCGTCGCGGCCTACGGGGCCGTCGCCACCGTTCTCGTCAGCTGGGGCGCGGTGGAGATCCGCCGGCGCGGAGAGGCGACGCGCACCCTGCACACGCGGTACGCGGAGCATGTCGCGTCCCTGGAGCGGCGGATCGCCGAGCACGACAGCCAGAGCGTGCGCCTCGGCAAGGAACTGATGCCGCTCGCGATCTACCAGCTCCGCCGGGGGAACTCACCCCAGGAAGTCATGAACGTCATCGTGGACGGTGACGAGCGGTACCGCGAACTCCCCCAATCCCAGCGCGTGTTGCTCCGCGCGATCCTCGACATCGTCGACGACGAGGAGGCCATGCGCGAATCCGCGCAGCGCTCCTTCGTCAACATCGCCCGCCGTGTCCAGTCCCTCGTGCACCAACAGGCCAGTGAGCTGCGCGAGATGGAGGAGCACCACGGCCGGAACCCCGACGTCTTCGACGACCTGCTGCGCATCGACCACGGCACCGCCCTCATCGGCCGGCTCGCCGACAGTGTCGCCGTACTCGGCAAGGCCCGTCCCGGACGCCAATGGCCCAGGCCCGTACCGCTGTTCAGCGTGCTGCGCGGTGCCATGTCCCGGATCCTGGAGTACCAGCGCGTCGATCTGCACTCGATCGCCAAGGTCGCCATCGTCGGTACGGCCGTCGAACCGCTGATCCACGCGTGCGCCGAACTCCTCGACAACGCCACCCGCTACTCGCCCCCGCAGACGCGCGTCCATGTGACCGCCGTCGAGGTGCAGACCGGCATCGCCATCGAGATCGAGGACGGCGGCGTCAGCCTCAGCGAGGAGGCACGCACCCGGGCCGAGCGGATGCTCGCGCAGGCGCAGGCCGGTATCGACCTCAACGACCTCGGCGAGAGCCCGCGCCTCGGCATGGCGGTCGTCGGCCGCCTCTGCCAGATGTACAACCTCCAGGTCTCGCTGCGGCAGTCCGCGTACGGCGGCGTCCGCGCCGTCCTCGTCGTACCGCGCGACGTGGTCACCACCGGCCCCGCGCCCGGCATCGCCCACGGCATCGGCGCGACCGCGCTGGGCGTCGGCGGCACCGAACTGCCCGAGATGCGCCCGTCGCGCAAGGCCGCCGCGAGCGCCGCACCGGATCGGACCGCACCGGCCGTGGACGGCCCGGCCGACCCGGCGCCCGCACCGGCCGCCGTTCCCGCGCCCCGCCCGGCCACCGGCCCGGTACGCCCGGCGCCCGTCAAGGCGGGCCTGGAGGACGACGTACCCGTCGTCACCGAGTGGACGGCCAACGGCCTCCCGCAGCGCCGCAGCCGGGGCAGGGCCCCGCTGGGCTCGCACAACATCGCGCGGACACCGGCGCCGGGCAGCGCGAACGGCACGCCCGCCGGTACGGCGGGCACCGCCAACGGCAGCGCGAACGGCACCGCGGAAGCCCGGAAACCCGGACCCGGCGTCTGGCTCGAAGCCTTCACCAAGGCGGTCAACGGCGAAGCGCAGGCACCGCCGACCGGTTCCACCGGGACAGACATGGGCGCGGGCACCGGCACGAGCGGTACGGGCACGGGCGCCGCGACAGACACAGGGGAAGCGCCGCCGGACCGGCCCGGCGAGCGTGGCGAATCAGACGATGTGTGGGGCAAAGGGGACCTGAAGTGATCCAGCAGCGCGCAAACCTGGACTGGATGCTCAAGGAGCTGGCGGACGGCGTTCCGCAGGTCCAGCAGATCGTGGTCCTCTCCGCCGACGGTCTGCGGATCGCCAGGCACGGCGGTGACCCCGACGTCGCCGACCGGCTCGCCGCCGCCTGCGCGGGACTTCAGAGTCTCGCCGCCGCCGTCGCCGCCGAAATCCCGCAGAGTGACGGCCGGATGAGGCTCGTCGTCATCGAAGTGACCGGCGGATTCTTCTACTTGATGGAAGCGGGCACCGGCGCCTATCTCGCCGTACTCGCCGACGAGACGGTGGACGCCGGACTCGTCGGCGCCCGGATGAGAGACATGGTCGTGCGGATCGGCGCCCACCTGACGAGCCCGCCGCGACACGACGGGCAGGCCGGATGACTCCTCCCCGACGAGAACGCAGGTTACCGGGGGCCGATGTAGGAGACCCGGAACGGCTGTACGTGATCACCGGCGGCCCGGACGGCGCCAAGCGGGCCTCGCTCGACCTCGTCACCATGATCGTGGCGCGCGAGGCCCCCTCCCCGACGGTGCCGCCCGAACAGGCCGCGATCCTGCGGCTGTGCGGCGCGCCGCTGTCCGTGGCCGAGCTCTCGGCCTACCTCAGCCTGCCGTTCAGCGTGGTGACGGCCCTGCTGACCGACCTCCTCACACTGGATCTGGTCGAGTCCCGCGCGCCCGTCGCCCGTGCCTCACTCCCCGACAGGTCCCTTCTCGAAGCGGTGATGCATGGACTCCAGAAGCTCTGACACGATCACGGGCCCCAGGAGCGAGGACGTACTTCCCACCACGGCCACATCCGCGGTAAAGGTCGTGATCGTGGGCGGATTCGGGGTCGGCAAGACAACGATGGTCGGGTCGGTGAGCGAGATCCGCCCGCTCACCACCGAAGAGACCATGACCCAGGCCGGAGTCGGCGTGGACGACAACTCCGGGGTGGAGACCAAGACCGCCACCACCGTCGCCATGGACTTCGGCCGGATCAGCATCAGTGAGGAACTGGTGCTCTATCTCTTCGGCACCCCCGGCCAGGAACGGTTCTGGTTCCTCTGGAACGGCCTCTTCGAGGGCGCCCTCGGCGCCGTCGTCCTCGTCGACACCAGGCGTCTCGAAGTCAGCTTCGACGTCATCGGACGTCTGGAGGAGCGCGGCGTGCCGTTCGTCGTCGCCGTCAACACCTTCCCCGACGCGCCGAGCCACCCCGTCGAGGCGCTGCGTGCGGCGCTCGATCTGCCCGAAGAGGTGCCGATGGTCAACTGCGACGCGCGGCTGAAGGAGTCGAGCCGCGACGTCCTGATGACCCTCATGCGCTATCTGCACTCGCTGGCGCTGCCGGCCTGACCCCCTCTTCTCCCCACCCTGCCCATCTCCGGGCTCACCCCCCCACTTGCCCATCCCTGGACTCCTCCCATCTCTGGAGCGACCGTGACAACGCCCTCTTCGCACCGGCCGGGAACGGACGGACCCGTCGGCCCGCCGCCGGGCTGCCCGGCCCACGGGCTCGTCGGCGACGCCCTCGCCGGTGACCTGGCGCCCACCGGGCTGCGGCGGCTTTACGGCCCCGAGGCCGAGAACGACGCCGCGGGCCTGTACGAGAAGCTGCGCGCCGAGCACGGTTCGGTGGCGCCGGTCCTGCTGCACGGCGACGTACCCGCCTGGCTGGTTCTCGGCCACAGCGAGAACCTGCACATGACGCGTACCCCCTCGCAGTTCTCGCGGGACTCGCGCCGCTGGCGCGCCGTCAACGACGGCAGCGTGGCCCCCGACCACCCCCTCGCGCCCATCTTCAGCTGGCAGCCCATCTGCGTCTTCGCGGACGGCGCCGACCACGAGCGGCTGCGCGGCGCCGTCACCGACTCGATCGGCCGGATCGACCACCGGGGCGTACGGCGCTTCATCAACCGCTACAGCAACCGGCTCGTCAACGAGTTCTGCCAGGCGGGCAAGGCCGATCTCGTCAGCCGCTTCGCCGAGCATCTGCCGATGATGGTGATGGCGCAGATCCTCGGTATGCCCGAGGAGTACAACGAACGGCTGGTCGAGTCCGCCCGCGACATGATCAAGGGCACGGAGACGGCCGTCGAGAGCAACGCGTACATCATGGGCGTCCTGGACCGGCTGGTGGCCCGCCGACGCGCGGCGCCCGAGGAGGACTTCGCGAGCTGGCTCGTCGAGCACCCGGCCGGACTCACCGACACGGAGGTCGCCCAGCATCTGCGGCTGGTGCTCATCGCCGCGTACGAGACCACGGCCAACCTCATCGCCAACGTGCTCCGGATGGTCCTCACCGATCCGCGCTTCCGGGCCCAGCTCAGCGGCGGCCATATGACGCTGCCCGAGGCGGTCGAGCAGACCCTCTGGGACGAGCCGCCGTTCACCACCATCTTCGGCCGCTGGGCCGTCGGCGACACCGAACTCGGCGGGCAGCGGATCAAGGCGGGCGACGCGCTGGTCGTCGGGATCGCCGCGGCCAACGTCGACCCGACGGTACGGCCCGACGTCAACGCGTCCATGCAGGGCAACCGCGCCCATCTCGCCTTCAGCGGGGGCCCGCACGAGTGCCCCGGCCAGGACATCGGGCGCGCGATCGCCGACACCGGCATCGACGCGCTGCTGCTGCGCCTGCCCGACATCCAACTGGCCGTGCCCGAGGAGGACTTGCGCTGGTCGTCGACGCTCATGTCGCGGCATCTCCAGGAGCTGCCGGTGACCTTCGTGGCGCGTCCGCCGCAGGACGTCGTCGGGCCGCCGTCGGCGACGCCCGAGCGCGCGCCGCGCGGCGAGTGGCGGGTGGAGTCGCCCCGCCCGGGGACCGCGCAGGCCGCGCCGGGCGGGCCCGCCGTACCGCCGGCCGCGTCGCCGGCGCCCGTATCGCCCGCCGTACCACCGACGCCCGGGGCGCCGGCGCCGGCCGCGGGGATTCCGGCACAGCGCCGCCCCGGCGCGCCGGCCCGCGCGTTGCGGGCAGTGGCGCGGTGGTGGCGGGGGTACTGACAGTGGTGCCGGGTGGGGGCGGGCCGGACGCTCAGCGCGCGGTGTCCAGCTGCTCCCACCACCACGAGATGGTGGGGAACGGCAGCGGCTCGGTGCCCGAGTCGGAGGGGTACCGCTTCCACCAGCCGCCCGGCTCCGCGTCAGGTCCCGACGGCACCGAGTAGCGGGGGCAGACCGACGCCCAGTCCAGATGGCCCCGGACGAACTGCCCCAACCCCTCGACGTAGCCGCGCAGTTCGTTGCTCGCGTCGAGAAGGACCTGCTCGCTCAGCCGGGCGTGCAGCACCATCACCCGGTCCCGCATGGCCACGGCGTGAATCAGCGCCTCACGCGGCTCGCAGCCGAGTTCCTGGCAGAGCACGTCGATCAGATTGAGGTCGTCGCCCGCGCGCAGCAGTTCCTTGTTCCGGGAGTAGAGGTCGTTGTCCCAGCTGACCAGCGTCCAGACGATCTCGGTGAGCGCCTGGACACGCGGGTCCGCCAACTCCTCGTCCCTCAAGGTGAATCCGCCCACGATCTCGATCATCGCCGTGGACGGTGCCATGCCTATGGCCCGCATCCACAGGGTGATGTAGTCGTTGAGCGACGGCAGATCGGCGTTTCTGCGCCAGGACGCCTCCCATACCAGACCCGAGGTGTACACCCGCATGGCATCGGTCCAGCGGCGCAGTTGCGGCGGGGACGCGTACCGCTCCAGCTCCGTCCGCAGGGCGCGCAGCGCGGCGGTGTGCGGTGAGTCCGCGCGGGAGCCGGTGGCCGGGGCCTCGACCGCGCGCATGATGCGGGAGGACTCCTGGGCCATCAGATCGGCGGTGGCGTCGGTCTCGTCGCAGACGCCGTCGTCGAGGGAGAAGAGCACGGCGTGCAACTTGGCCATCAGGGTGAGCGGTTCGAGCTTCCCGTACGGCATCGTCGATGCGGTGAGCCCGCCGAAGTCGCAGACGGAGAGGCGCTTGCGCTGCTGCTCGTCGGTATCGAGATTCTGGCGCAGCATCCACTCAACCGTGAGGTCGTTGAGGACGTCGGCGCCGGGATGTGCGGCCGGTTCCACCGGGCAGTAGAACGGCACGGCAGGCAGCTGCCGGGCCAGGGCCTGTTCCTCGACGCACGTCATGACCGGCCTCCTGTGAGATGTGTGAGCGCAGGGCTGGTTCAGTGAACTGCGAGCGCGGGGCGGGGCGTTGTGGGGCGGGGACTGTTCGAGTGGAGCGTATATGCCCATGACGGTTCGTCAATAACTGTGCGGCTGACCTATGCCTGGCCGGAAATGACCGTATGTGACGCGTCCGGGATCACACGCTGTAACCGATCCGCCGGGCTCCCGGTGTGCCGCGACCTCAGCCGCGCGCGCCGAACGCCTGGGTCCACCACGGTCCGCCGGACGCGTCGTGGACGCCGACACCGATCTCCTTGAAGGCGCAGTTGAGGATGTTGGCCCGGTGGCCGGGACTGTTCATCCAGCCTTCCATCACCGAGGCGGGCGTCTGCTGGCCCCTCGCGATGTTCTCGCCGTAGGTGGTCCACCGGTAGCCCGCCGCCGTGATGCGGTCGCCCGGGTCCCTGCCGTCCGGGCTGGTGTGGTCGAAGTAGTCCTTGGCCGCCATGTCCTGGGAGTGGCGCAGCGCGGCCGTCTCCAACTGGGAGTTGGCGGTCACCGGACCACAACCGGCCTTGGAGCGCTCGGAGTTGACGAGCGTGGTGACCTGCGCGGCGAAGCCGCCGCCACCGCCGCCGCCCGGCTCGGGTTCGTTCGTCGTGGGCTTCGGATCGGGCTTCGGGGCCGGTTCGGCGGTGGTGGGGCGCGGGTCCGGCGCGGGCTTGCTCGGCTTCGCCGCCTTCTTGGAGGGCGAGCGGGTCGGCGAGGGCGACGGGCTCGCGCTGGTGCGCGAGGGGGAGGGCGAGGGTGAGGCCGACTTCGTCGGGCTCACCGCCGACTTGGGCTCCAGTGTCTCCGGCTCGACGGCGGTGGAGGCGCGCGACTCGTCGTTGTTCCGCTCGCCCGAGACGAACTGGGCCGCGCCCGCGGCGGCGACCAGCGCGGCGACGGCGGCGGTCACGGTGACGACGCGGCGCCGTTTCGCCCGCCGGTCGCGGCGGTGGGCGTCCCTGGCCCGCGTACGGCCCCGGGCTCCGCCGTCGTCGCCGGCGGAGACGCTGCCGTGGCCTGCGCCGACGTGGCCGTGCGCGGACGACGGGGACCCGGACGGGCCCGGACGGGAGTCGACCGGCACCGGCGGGAGGTCGGCCACGAGTATGTCGGCGGGCACCAGACCTGCCGCGTACCCGGAGCAGACGGTGCACTCGTAGATGTGCCCGGCTATTCGCTCACGCCAGAGCGGGGACGGTATGCCGCCCCAGCCGCCGGTCAGTTGCTCCAGCAGCACGCACGGCGGCTCGGCCGACAGCGCGCGGACCACCACGCGGGCGGTCTCCAGCTCGTGCTCCATCCGCTCGACCCGGGCCGCCACCTGCTGGGTGTCGGCGGTGAGGGCGGCGGCGACCTCGGACCGGGTGAGTTCACCGGCGCACTCCAGCCACCAGAGCGCCACCAGCGTGTGGTGCTCCCGGTCGACCCACCGTGTGGCCTCGGCGACCTCCCGGTGCTGACCGGTCAGACCCAGACGGCTGATCATCAGATCCACGAAGTCGAAGTCGGGGCGGTGGAGGGCCGGGTCGTACAGATAGTCCGCGTGCTCCCGGATCCGGGCGACCGTGGTCGTCACCAGATACGGGCGGAAGTCGGCCGGGCGGCGCAGCCCGTCGAGGCCGTCGATGGCATGGCGCACGGTCTCCCGCGCCACGGCCCCCACCTCGGGGTGCCCGTGCAGGGCGTGGCCGACGAGCTGGTGGACGAGCGGCAGCGACTCCTGGCCGAGCCGGTCCCTGGCCGCCCGGTCCCCGGCCCGCGCCGCCTTGACCTCTGAGGCCTTGAACGGACTGCTCACGCTGTCTCACTCCCACTCATGACTCGCGGTGGCCACCGATCGTAAGGGGAGTGGCGGCGTGCCATCTCGCGGTTGCCGTACTTGGGTACGTACAAGTGGTCGATTTCTTACCTGGTTTCCGGTTCGGTCCACCGCCCGGCTTCCGGGTCGCGTGAAGCTTGTCTGTCGGCCCGCTTAAGAAATCCTCGATGGACTGAATGGTCCTGCCGACGGGAGATTGGTGCCGGGATCGACCAGCATTGATCGCGTCCGCACGCGCGGCGCACCCGCGTCCGCGCCCCGGTCCGCGTCTGTCCGCACTCCTCCGCACCCCTCCGCACTCCGTCCGTACCTGGACCGCACCGCCTGGAGCCGCACCGATGAAGGCACTTGTGAAGCTGACGGCCGAGCCGGGGCTCCGGCTCACCGATGTGCCCGAGCCGGAGACCGGGCCCGGCGACGTACTCATCAAGGTGCTCCGTACGGGCATCTGCGGTACCGATCTGCACATCCGCGCCTGGGACGGCTGGGCCCGGCAGGCGGTCGACGTGCCACGTGTTCTTGGTCACGAATTCGTCGGCGAGGTCGCTTCCGTCGGCTCCGACGTCCACGACATCGCCGTCGGCGACCTCGTGAGCGGCGAAGGGCATCTGGTCTGTGGCAAATGCCGTAACTGTCTGGCCGGCCGCAGGCATCTGTGCCGCAGCACCGTCGGACTCGGGGTCGGCCGCGACGGCGCGTTCGCCGAGTACGTCGCGCTGCCCGCGTCGAACGTCTGGGTCCACCGCGCCCCCGTCGACCTCGACATCGCTGCGATCTTCGACCCGTTCGGCAACGCCGTGCACACCGCGCTCACCTTCCCCCTCGTCGGCGAGGACGTGCTGATCACCGGCGCGGGCCCGATCGGCATCATGGCGGCGGCCGTCGCCCGGCACGCGGGCGCCCGCAACATCGTCATCACCGACGTCAGCCCCGAGCGTCTGGAGATCGCCCGCAAGGTCGGCGCCACCCTCGCGCTCGACGTGTCGCACACCGGCATCGCCGAGGCGCAGCGGCGGCTCGGCCTCAAGGAGGGGTTCGACGTCGGTCTGGAGATGTCCGGCCGCCCGGAGGCGATGCGCGACATGGTCGACAACATGACGCACGGCGGCCGGATCGCCATGCTGGGGCTGCCCGCGAAGGAGTTCGCCGTCGACTGGGCGAAGATCGTGACCTCGATGATCACGGTGAAGGGCATCTACGGCCGTGAGATGTTCGAGACGTGGTACGCGATGACCGTGCTGCTCGAAGGGGGACTCGACCTCGGGCCCGTCATCACCGGCACCTACGGCTACGAGGACTTCGACGCGGCCTTCGACGAGGCGGCGAGAGCCACCGGCGGCAAGATCATCCTCAACTGGGCCTGACGGCCGGCCCGCTCCTCCCGCACACCAACCGCACTTCGCCCGCCCGCACTTCGCCCGCCCGCATCTCGCCCGCCCCTCTCCCGGGAGTCCTGTTATGTACGCGTCCGTCCGCGACGACCTCCGCGCCACCCTTGACGAGATCCGGGACGCCGGACTCTTCAAGCCCGAGCGCGTCATCTCCACCCCGCAGAGCGCGTCCGTCTCCGTCGGCGCCGGTGACGTACTCAACTTCTGCGCCAACAACTACCTCGGTCTCGCCGACCACCCGGACGTCGTCGCCGCGGCCAAGGACGCGCTGGACCGCTGGGGCTACGGCATGGCCTCCGTACGCTTCATCTGCGGCACCCAGGAGATCCACAAGGAGCTGGAGGGGCGCCTCTCCTCGTTCCTCGGCCAGGAGGACACGATCCTCTACTCCTCCTGCTTCGACGCCAACGGCGGCGTGTTCGAAACCCTGCTCGGCCCCGAGGACGCGGTCATCTCCGACGCGCTCAACCACGCCAGCATCATCGACGGCATCCGGCTCTCCAAGGCCCGCCGGCTGCGGTACGCCAACCGCGACCTCGCCGAGCTCGAAGCCAGGCTCAAGGAGTCGCAGGACGCGCGCCGCCGCCTCGTCGTGACGGACGGTGTCTTTTCCATGGACGGCTACGTGGCGCCGCTGGCCGAGATCTGCGACCTCGCCGACCGGTACGACGCCATGGTGATGGTCGACGACTCGCACGCCGTGGGCTTCGTCGGCCCCGGCGGCCGGGGCACCCCCGAGCTGCACGGTGTGATGGACCGCGTCGACATCATCACCGGCACGCTCGGCAAGGCGCTCGGCGGCGCGTCCGGCGGCTACGTCGCCGCCCGCGCCGAGATCGTCGAGCTGCTGCGCCAGCGCTCGCGCCCGTATCTCTTCTCCAACTCCCTCGCCCCGGTCATCGCCGCCGCCTCGATCAAGGTCCTCGACCTGCTGGAGAGCGCCGGCGAGCTGCGCGAGCGGCTGAAGGCGAACACGGCGCTCTTCCGTACGGAGATGACGGCGGCCGGATTCGAGATCCTGCCCGGCGACCACCCCATCGCCCCCGTCATGATCGGCGACGCAGCCGAGGCGGGACGGATGGCTGAGCTGCTGCTGGAGCGGGGGGTGTACGTGATCGGGTTCTCGTACCCCGTCGTCCCGATGGGACAGGCGCGGATCCGGGTGCAGCTGTCGGCGGCGCACTCGACGGCGGACGTGAAGCGGGCGGTGGCGGCGTTCACCGACGCGCGCGCGGCGCTCGGCGCCTGAGGGACCCGGCCCGAAGCCGCCGTGGCCTGGCACCATGGCTGAGTGATCGACCCCCGGCGACTGCGCATCCTGCGAGCCGTGGCGGACCACCGTACGGTGACCGCCGCGGCCGCAGCGCTGTATCTGACCCCGTCGGCCGTCTCCCAGCAGCTCGCCGCGCTGGAGCAGGAGACCGGCCACGCGCTGCTGACCCGCAGCGGCAGGGGCGTACGGCTGACGGCGGCCGGGGAGATCCTGCTCACACACGCCCACGCGGTCCTCTCACAGCTGGAGCGGGCCGAGGCCGAACTGGCGGCGTACGCGGGCGGGGCGGCCGGGGAGATCACGGTCGCCGCGTTCGCCACCGGGATCGCCGAGGTGCTGGCCCCCGCCATCGCGCAGCTCGCCGGCTCGCACCCGGGCATCCGCGTACGGGTACGGGACTCCGAGGGCGACGAGAGCCTGCCCCTGCTGCTCGACGGGCAGGCGGACGCGGCGCTGGCCGTCGAATACCGGGGCGCGCCCACGGAGGACGACCCGCGTCTGTCCCGCGTACCGCTCTACGCCGAACCGTTCGACGCCGTCCTGCCCGAGGGGCACCCGCTCTGCCGCGAGATCGAGGTCCCGCTCGCGGAACTGTCGGACAGCGACTGGATCAGCCCGTACCCGGGCAACCCGTGCCATGAAGTGATGCGCCTGGCCTGCGAGTTGGCGGGCTTCGAACCGCGCCTGGTGCACTCGTCGGACGACTTCCGCGCGGTGGTCGCCCTCGCGGGCGCCGGCGCGGGGGTGGCGCTCGTACCGCGCTCGGCGCTGCGCGGGATGGAGCTGAAGGGCACGGTGGTACGCCCGGTGTCCGGCCCGCCCGCCACGCGCCGGGTCTTCGCCGCGGTCCGCAGGGGCGCTGAGCACCACCCGCTGATCCGCCCGGTCCTGGACGCGCTGAGGGATTCGGCGTCGGGCCTGACGACGGGCTGACGGCCCGAGCGGCTCGGCTCAGGCGGCCAGCCACATGATCAGGACCACGATGATCACGATGACCGCCCCGGCCGCGATCAGCCGGCGCTTGAGCTGGTTCGACAGGGTCGGGACGACTTCGAGCCGCCGGGTGCCGGGGAAGACGTAGAAGACCCGGTTCGGATCGTCCATCAGCTCCACCCGGGCCAGCGGGCAGGTTTCGAGGGTCACCCGCCGGGAGAGCTCCACCGTCCCGCGCGCGAGGTGCGCCGACACGGCCGCGCGGTGTTCGTCGTCGACGCCCGCGGGCACCCCGCCGCCCGGCGGGAGGTCGCGCTGCCGCCATCGCGCGGCGCCGGCCAGCCGGTCCCGGACCTTGTCGGGCCAGTCCGGCCTGGGGAGCCACAGGGACGCCTTCTCGTTGGCGTACTCGACCGTTCCCTCCACCCAGTGGGAGAGGCAGCCCCGGCCGCCGCACACCTCGTGCGTGCCGACACCCCGCCCCGAGCAGCGCGCGCATGTCTCGTGCCCCCGGCCGTCGCACAGCGGGCACCGGATCCTGCCCCGGCCCGAGCAGCGCGGGCAGGCGGCATCGGCGGTGCCGCACACCGCGCAGGTGATCCGCTGGGCGCCGGTGGCGCGCGCACCGGTCGCGGCGGGCCGGGCCTTCGTCGTACGGGTACGGCGCCGGCCCGTCGTCTCGCACTGGGTGCAGGGGGCGACGTCCAGGCACACGTCGCACGTGGGCGGTTCGTTGCGGCAGGAGCACGGATGCCGGCCGTCGCCGGAGCAACTGGCGCACCGCTGCGTCCCGTTGTCGCACGGACAGGGCACCAGCCGGTAGGAGCCCGAGCGGATCAGGGTGAGTCTGGCGGGCCCTTCGGGGGCCGGCAGCGGGTGGTCCTTGATGGCGCCCTCGTAAAGAGGCAGCGCCGACAGGTCCTCCGTACCGAAGGCGGTCCGCTGGGTCTCGGTGCGTCGCTCCGTGAAGCGGACGACGTCGCAGCGCACCAGCTGCCGTCGCTCGACGTCCCTGATCCGGAGGGGGCCGGCACCGGCGCCGCCGTCCTTGGCCACGTAGGGCGCGAGCGCCTTGAGTATGTCCGCGTCGGGCAGATCGTCGGAGAGCGCGTCGTCTTTCGTTGCGTCGGACATGGGCGGGTCTCGTCCCTCCTCCGGCGCGCGGCGACGCCGCGCAGACCGGCAGGGTAGGGCTGTTCCCGACCCGCCATCAAGAGGGCCCCGGAGGCGTGCGCCGGCGGGGCGGGGAGAGCGCGCCGACGCGCTCGCGCACGCCGTCGCCCTACCCGCCCCTGGGACCCCAGCAGCCTTACGAGAGCAGGCTCGGAGCCGCCCGGTCCAGCACCGAACCCACGCGCTCCCACGTCTCCATGTCCCGTGCCACGGGCGGGAGTTCGGGGCCGTCGCCGGTCTTCCACGAGGCGGCGATCGCCACCGGGTCCTCGTCCGTCGCGGCCGACGCCGCCAGCGCAGCGGCGCCCAGGGCGACCAGCTCGCCGCTCTCCGGGACGATCACCGGGCGCCCGGAGAGGCGCCGTACGGTCTCCACCCACGTACGGCCCTGGGCACCGCCGCCCACCAGACGCAGCGGCCTGCCCGCCACCGCCGCGTCCGCCGGGTCGAGGCCGCAGGCGCGCAGGACCTCGTCGAGCGCGCGCAGCACCGTCACCGCCGCGCCCTCGTACGCCGCCCCCAGCAACTGCTGGGGTGTGGTGTCGTGCCGCAGGCCCGTCAGCAGGCCCGAGGCGGTCGGCAGGTCGGGGGTGCGTTCGCCGTCGAGGTACGGCAGCAGCACCGCCTCCCCGCCCGGCGCCACGTCCTCGCGGTCGAGGCGCAGCAGCTCGGCGACCTTGTCGACGGCGAGCGTGCAGTTCAGGGTGCAGCCGAGCGGCAGGAACGTGCCGTCGGCCGCCGCGAACCCGGACAGCGCCGCCGACGCCGGCCTGGTGCGCGTGGCGGCGAAGACCGTGCCCGATGTGCCGAGGCTCAGCACGGGGTGGTCCAGCAGCCCAGCGCCGCCGAGCCCGAGGCCGACCGCCGCGCTCATGTTGTCGCCCGTCCCGGCGGCCACCGCGATCCCGGCCGGCAGCCCGAGCTGCTCGGCGGCCGAAGCGGTGAGCGAGCCGACCCGGGTGCCACCGGTCGGTGCGACGGCCGGCAGCATCGACTCGTCGAGACCCACGAGCGCGAGGAGCTGGGGGTCGTACGCCCCGGTACCGGTGGAGTACCAGCAGGTGCCCGACGCGTCGCCGGGGTCGGTGGCCGCCGTGCCCGAGAGGCGTTCGGTGAGGAAGTCGTGGGGCAGCCGGACGGCCGTCGCCGCCTGGGCGGATGCGGGGTCGTTCTCCCGCAGCCACTGCCACTTCGCCGCCGTCATCGAGGCGACGGGCACCGATCCGGTCGTGGCGATCCACGCGTCGGGCCCGCCCAGCGCCTCGGTGAGCGCGGCGGCCTGCGGGGCGGAGCGGGTGTCGTTCCACAGCAGGGCGGGCCGCAGGGGCTGCCCGGCGGCGTCGAGCACCACCAGGCCGTGCTGCTGCCCGGCGACCGCCAGGCCCGTGACGGCGGACGCCGGTACGCCGGACTCCTTGAGGCCCATGGCGACGGCCTCGCGCAGCGCCTGCCACCACACCTCGGGGTCGGTCTCCCGCGCCCCGGCCTCGCCCGTCACCCGGTGCGGGGCGCGCCCGACGGCGAGCAGCCGTCCGGTCGCCGCGTCGGTGAACGCCGCCTTGGTCGACTGGGTGGAGCTGTCGACGCCGATGACCACCTGGCTGTGCGGCACGCTCGTACCTCTTCCTGATTTCCGGGCCTTGCGACGGTATTTTGGCCGCAGGCCAACAAATTACGTGATGCTGTCGTTCATCTGACAGGTGTGGGCGTTACTTCCTTGCCCGAGGGGGCATTCGTCGCTCGGGGCGGGGTTGGGCGGACACGGGGTCTTTTCCGTACCCACCCGGACGTGCA
This sequence comes from Streptomyces sp. NPDC058665, assembly GCF_042714995.1. NCBI lineage: Bacteria > Bacillati > Actinomycetota > Actinomycetes > Kitasatosporales > Streptomycetaceae > Streptomyces > Streptomyces sp. NPDC058665. The sequence continues at coordinate 31,654 of NZ_JBHXRX010000041.1, read as the reverse complement.
TTATTAGTCATGTCAGGAAACAAAAAGGTCTGCACCTGCCGGACCTGAGGTATCGAAGGCGGCCAGAGTAATGACGGATCGTTTCACTCCCACCCCCGCGGACAAGTTCAGCTTCGGTCTGTGGACGGTCGGCTGGCAAGGCAGGGACCCGTTCGGAGACGCGACGCGTCCGGCGCTCGATCCCACCGAGTCCGTACAGCACCTCGCCGAACTGGGCGCGTACGGAGTGACCTTCCACGACGACGACCTGATCCCGTTCGGTTCGACGGACGCCGAGCGCGAGGGGCACATCAAGCGCTTCCGGCAGGCGCTGGACACCACCGGGCTCGTCGTGCCGATGGTGACCACCAACCTCTTCACCCACCCCGTCTTCAAGGACGGCGGCTTCACGGCGAACGACCGCGACGTCCGCCGCTTCGCGCTGCGCAAGACCCTGCGCAACCTCGACCTGGCCGCCGAGCTGGGCGCGAAGAGGTTCGTCGCCTGGGGCGGCCGTGAGGGCGCGGAGTCCGGCGGGGCGAAGGACGTGCGCCTCGCGCTCGACCGGATGAAGGAAGGCTTCGACCTGCTCGGCGAGTACGTCGTCTCGCAGGGGTACGACATCAAGTTCGCCATCGAGCCCAAGCCGAACGAGCCGCGCGGCGACATCCTCCTGCCGACCGTCGGCCACGCGCTCGCCTTCATCGAGCGCCTGGAGCGCCCCGAGCTGTACGGCGTCAACCCCGAGACCGGCCACGAGCAGATGGCCGGGCTCAACTTCCCGCACGCCATCGCGCAGGCCCTGTGGGCGGGCAAGCTCTTCCACATCGACCTCAACGGCCAGCACGGCACCCGGTACGACCAGGACCTGCGCTTCGGCGCCGGCGATCTGCGCGCCGCGTTCTGGCTGGTGGACCTGCTGGAGTCGGCGGGCTGGGACGGCTCGCGGCACTTCGACTTCAAGCCGCCGCGCACCGAGGACTTCGACGGCGTGTGGGCGTCCGCCGCGGGCTGCATGCGCAACTACCTGATCCTCAAGGAGCGCGCCGCCACCTTCCGCGCGGACCCCGAGGTCCAGGAGGCCCTGCGCGCCGCACGCCTGGACGAGCTCGCGCAGCCGACCGCCGCCGACGGCGTGGCCGGTCTGCTGGCCGACCGCAGCGCGTACGAGGACTTCGACGTGGCGGCGGCTGCCAGCCGCGGCATGGCCTTCGAGCACCTCGACCAGCTGGCGATGGACCACCTGCTGGGAGCCCGCTGACCCGGCACCGACGACCGTGTCCTGACATGACGAAGCCCGCGGGCCGAGCCGACCACCGGCCCGCCCCGCGGGCTCCGCGCGCCCTCATGCCCGCCGCGGACGGCGCGGCCCCGGGCCGGGCGTTCCCTCGACGCCTTCCGCCGCCCGGCGAAACCGGACCCGCCCCGGCGGCCCTGGTCGACCACGCGGATTCGGCGTTCGCCGATCTCCGGCCGGAACTCCTCGACGCTTCGGCGCCCGCGCTCCCTGAGCGGGGCCGACGGCCGCCGAGGAGACCCCCGCGCGCCGGGCCGGCGCCCCTTCGATGCCCGCCCCCCGCGCCCCGCGCGCTACGCGCTCGTGCGGTGCGCGTATGCCACCGGGTCCGCCAGTACCGCGCGGACCACCAGTGCCGCCGCGCCCCGGGCCGCGTCGCCCGCCGAGGATGACGCGCGTAGCCTGCCGCTGTCGTGCGGCCACAGTCCGGAGACCACCCGGTCGGTCAACTCCCCGTCGGCGGGCGGCGAAAGCCATGGCATCAGGCTCCGGTAGATCCCGCCGAGCACCACCGCGTCGGGGTCGAAGAGGTTCACCGCGCCCGACAGGACCCGCCCGAGCATCCGGCCGGCCTCGCCGATGGCGGCTATCGCCCGTGTGTCGCCGCTCCTGGCCAGGGCCTCCAGCTCCGCGACGCCCGGCACTCCCGCGTTCTCGTCGAGCCCGGCGCCGCGCAGGAGCGCCGACTGGCCCGCGTACTGCTCAAGGCAGCCACGCGCGCCGCACCGGCACAGCGGCCCCTCGGCGTCGACGACCACATGGCCGATCTCACCGGCGAACCCGTTGGCGCCGCGCAGCAGTTCACCGTCGAGCACCAGCGCGCCGCCGACACCGATCTCGCCCGACAGATAGAGGAAACTGCGGATCCCGCCCAGGCCCCCGAACCAGAGCTCGGCGAGCGCCGCCAGATTGGCCTCGTTCTCCGAACGCACCGGCAGCGGCGGCACGGCGGGCTGCGCCTCCGCCAGCGCCCCCGCGAACAACTCCTCGGCGGGCACCTGGTTCCAGCCCAGGTTGGGCGCCTGGCGGACCGCACCCCCGGCGACGAGACCGGGCAGCGCGAGCTGCACCCCGACCGGCGAAAGACCTTGCTCGGCGGCCGAGTCGAGGGTGCGCGCGGCGATCCGGGCGCCACGGGCGAGGACTTCGGCGGGCGCGGCGCCGCGATTGTCGAGGTGTTCGGTGAGACGTACGCGGTCGGTGCCCGACAGGTCGACCACGCACACCGACACGTAATCGATGTTGATCTCGACGCCGATGCCGGCCGGACCGGCCCGCGTCACCTTGAGCACGGTGCCCGGCCGCCCGGCCTGTCCGCTGAACGTCTTGCCGGACTCGGAGAGGAAGCCGCTGTCCAGCAACTGCTCGACCAGCGACGACACCGCGGCCCGGGTCAGTCCGACCCGCGCCGCCACACCGGCCCTGGTCGCTTCGCCCTCGTCCCGTACGGCGCGCAGCACGAGGCTCAGATTGTGCCGGCGCACCGTCTCTTTGTCGGCCTTGGGACCGAGCGATGTGTGGTTGCTCTGCATAGTGCCGTCGAGCCTATGTGATCGGTATCCGGACCGACGGCCGGTCGCGCGAGATCGTTGGCCCTAGCAGTCACTTGCCCGACCACTTGTAGAAATAAATTAGTAATAATCGTTGACAGGGTCGGGGCGTGCGGCGACAGTCTTCGTCGTGACCCCAACCTTCGGGAGACATCAGTGACTTCGCACCGGGCCACGGTGGCCGCCGTCGTCGCCGCGCTTGTCGCGGTGGCCGTGCCCTCCGCGCAGGCGGCTGACGGCCGGGACGCCGTCCGGGCCGCCGACCAGCAGGACGCAAGGACCGGGACCGGTCACGGGACCGACAGCGGGACCGTGGACCAGGGCGCGCCCGAGTACTACGACAGTGGGCTCGCCCCCACCCCGTACATGGGCTGGAACACCTACTACGGACTCGGCTCCCCCACCGAGGAGGCCGTCAGGTCGGTCGCCGACCACCTCGTCAGCAGCGGGCTCCGGGACTCCGGCTACGACATCGTCTGGCTGGACGGCGGCTGGCAGGCCGACGACCCCCGCGACAGCCAGGGCCGCCTCGCCGCGCACCCCGGCCGCTTCCCCTCCGGCATCCCCGCCCTCGTGACGTATCTGCACAAGCGCGGACTCAAGGCCGGCATCTACACCGACGCCGGCGCCTACGACGGCGGCAAGAGCTGCGGGCTCGGCAGCCGGGGCCACTACACCGAGGACGCACGGCAGTTCGCCGGCTGGAAGATCGACGCCATCAAGGTCGACTTCCTCTGCGGGATCTCCGCGAAGCTCGACCCGGGCCCCGCCTTCAAGGAGTTCAGCGACGCGGTCGCCAAGTCCGGCCGCCCGATGCTGCTCAACCTCTGCAACCCGCTGACGGACGACTGGGGCGTGCCGCACACCCCCGAGCAGGACGCGCACAACACGTACGTCTACGGCCCGAGGACCGGCGACTCCTGGCGTACCGGCACCGACGTCGCCTGGGGCACGCCCTCCGCCGGCCAATGGGCCAACGTCCTGCGGAACATGGACGCCAACGCCTGGCACCCCGAGGCCCAGGGACCGGGGCGCTACAACGACCCCGACTACCTCATCCCGATGCGGAAGCTCGCGGACGGCTCGTACGAACTGACCGAGGAGGAGTCCACCACCCAGCTCGTCATGTGGGCCGTGATGGGCTCGCCGCTGGTCATGGGCTCCGACCCGCGCACCCTGCCGCAGTCGATGATCGACACCCTGCGCAACCCGGAGATCATCGCCGTCGACCAGGACCCCCTCGCCATCCAGGGCGTACGCGTCGCCACCGACTCCACCGGCGACGTCTACAGCAAGACCCTCACGGGCGCCGGCAAGCGCGCGGTCGTCCTCCTCAACCGCTCGGACAAGGCGGCGGAGCGGACCGTGACCTTCGAGGACGCCGGGCTCACGGGCGACGTGGCCGTACGGGACGTACGCGCCCGCGCCGACCGGGGCACGCACAACGGCTCGTACACCGTCACCGTCCCCGCGCACGGCACCGCGTTCCTCACGCTCCGCGGCCACGACGACGCGCCCGGCGCCTCGCTCGGTACGCGTTCCACCGCGAGCCCCGCCCTCGTACGTGACGGCGACCGGCTGACGGCTTTCACCAGGGGCGCGGACGGTTCGCTGCGGCAGCAGAGCGGACGTGACGGCCACTGGTCGTCCCGGACGACCGGCCTTGGCGGCCCGACGAACGGCCGGATCCTCGGCCAGCCCGCGGCCTACGCCTCCGAAGGCGAGCCCGGCCGGATCGACGTATTCGTACGCGGCACCGACGACGCGGCCTACCACCGCGCCTTCGACGGCGGACGGTGGGGACGCTGGGTCAGGCTCGGCGGGAGTCTCGCCGACGCGCCCACGGTCGCGTACGAGAGCGCCGACCGCTGGACGCTCTTCGCCCATGACGAGGACGGGCGGATCCGGGCACGCGGGCCGCGTTCAGGGTGGACCTCGCTGGACGCGCCCGAGAACCGGACCGTGTACGGACGGCCGTCGGCCGTCGTGGACGACGCGGGCCTGACCCATGTCGCCGTACGCACCGCCGAGGACGCGGTGTGGTGGCGGGTGCGGGACACGGCGGGCACCTGGTCGCCGTGGACATCGCTGGGCGGGACCGTCAGCGGCAGCCCGACCCTGGTCGCGGTGGACGGCGGGGTGCGGCTGTACGCACGGGCCGGCGACTACACGCTCTGGCAGCGGGCCTACGGCACCGGATCCGGTTCCGGCGGCGGTGGCTGGGGCGACTGGTCGGCGCGCACGGAGTTCGTGAGCGGCGTCCTCGACGGCGCGCTCGGCGCGACCGCCGGGCCCGGCGACACCGTGCTGACCGCCTTCCGGGGAGTCGACGGCCGCGTCCACCAGACGGGCGTCCCGGCCGGCTCGTGACCCCGGGCCCATGACGGGGGCCGGCCGCGACACGACTCCGGCCGGCCCCCGTACCACCCCACCCCCCACTCGTGGCACCACTCAACCCGCACCGTCCGACAGGGAGTTCACCCATGACCACCCCACCACCCGGCCGCCGTCAGTTCCTCGCCGGCACCGGAGCCGTCGGCGCCGCCGCGCTGCTGAGCGGCTGCGTCACCTCGGGATCCACCGGCAAGAGCGAGTCGGGCGGTGACGTCACCCTCCAGTCCAACCTCTCGGCGCCGCAGGCGAAGACCGCCATGCGGAAGGTCGTCGAGGACTTCGGCAAGCAGGGCGGCGCGAAGGCGAAGCTCAACACCGTCGCCGCCGAGACCTTCCGCACCCAGCTGCCGACCTACCTCACCTCCGCCAACCCGCCGGACCTCTACACCTGGTACCCCGGCTCGGTCGCCGAGTCGTACGCGTCGAAAGACCTGCTCCTCGATGTCAGCGACCTCTGGACCAAGCCCGAACTCACCGGCTACTCCGACGCGTTGAGCAAGCTCTGCACCTCCGCGGCGGGCAAGAAGGTCTTCGTCCCCACCACCTACTACTGGTGGGGTGTCTTCTACCGGAAGTCGAACTTCGCCAAGTGGGGCGTCGATGAGCCCAAGACCTGGGACGAGTTCCTGGACCTCTGCGACACCCTCAAGGGCAAGGGCGTCGCGCCGATCGGTCTCGGCGCGGGCGGCAACACCCCCTGGGTGGCGTCCTCCTGGTTCGACTACCTGAACATCCGGATCAACGGCGCCGCCTACCACCGTGAACTCCTCGCGGGCAAGCACCGGTTCGACGACCCCGAGGTCCGCAAGGTCTTCGACCGCTGGGGCGAGGCACTGCCCTACTTCGACCCGAACAGCACCGCGCTGCCCTTCCAGGACGCCACCACCGCCCTGCTCCAGGGCCGTACCGGAATGATGCTGATAGGCACCTTCTTCGCCGACTCCGTCCCCAAGGAGCAGGTGGAGGACCTCGACTTCTTCCGCTTCCCCGTCATCGACCCGAAGGTCCCGGTCGCCGAAGAGGCCCCCACCGACGGCTACTTCGCCAGCGCCCGCACCAGCCGCGAGGCCGAGGTCAAGGAGCTGATGCGCTATCTGGCCACCGCCGAGTCGCAGGAGATCTACCTCAAGCACTCGTCCGGCACCGCGCTGCCGACCCACCCCGACGCCAAGGACAGCGGAACCGCCCTGGTGAAGAAGGGCCGTGCGCTGATCGAGGGCGCCGCCGAACTCACCCAGTACTTCAACCGCGACTCCAGCGACGCCCTCCAGCCGCCCGCCGACGCCGCGCTCACCCGCTTCCTCGCCAAGCCCAAGGAGATCGGCTCCATCCTCACCACCTGGCAGCGCGAGTCGCAGAAAATCTGGGGCCGCTGAGATGGCGGCGGTCGTCACCGGCAACCCAGTGGCGGGGGAGGAGCGGGAACGGCGGACGGCGAAGGAGGACAACGGACCCCGGCGCGAGAGGTCGACGCGCGTCCCGCCCGTGGTGCTCGCCTTCGTCCTCGTCCCCCTGCTCGCCGAGGCGTTCTGGGTGTTCTGGCCGGCGGTCCAGGGCTTCTACCTCTCCCTGACCGAATGGGACGGTGTCTCCGCGCCGCGCTTCATCGGCCTCGGCAACTTCCGCGAGATGCTCCACGACGACATCTTCCGTACCGCCGTGCTCGACACCGTCCTGTGGCTGCTGCTCTTCGGCGGACTCTCCGCGCTCCTCGGCCTCGGCGCCGCCCTGCTCCTCCAGCAGGAGCGGCGCGGCGTCGGCTTCTACCGGGCCGCGCTCTTCCTGCCCGTCGTGTTCTCCCTCGTCGCCACCGCACTGGTGTGGCAGGCGATGTACCAGCCCGACGGGCTCATCAACCAGACCCTGGAGAGCGTCGGGCTCGGCAGTCTCACCCGCGCCTGGCTCGCCGACCAGGACACCGCCCTGTACGCCGTGATCGTGCCCGCGCTCTGGCGCCAGATCGGCTACGTGATGATCCTCTACATCGCCGGCCTCAAGGGCATCGACCCGGTGCTCTACGAGGCGTCGAAGGTCGACGGCGCGAGCCGCTGGCAGCGGTTCCGGCACATCACCCTGCCGCAGCTGCGCAGCGTCAACGCCGTCGTCCTGTCGGTCATCGTCATCGACTCGCTGCGCTCGTTCGATGTCGTGTGGGCCCTCACCCGCGGCGGCCCGTACCACTCGTCGGAGCTGCTCTCCACGTACATGTACTCCACCGCCTTCCAGTCGCTGCGACTGGGATACGGCTCCGCCCTCGCGGTCGTGATCTTCGTGCTGGCCTTCGGTGTCATCGCCTCGTACCTCGTCCGCGCCTTCCGGGAGGCCGACTGATGTCCGCCACCTCCGGCTCCGCCACGGCCACCCGCCGCAAGCTGGCGACCGCCGGCTTCCATCTCGGCGCCGGCGCCCTGTCCGTGCTGTGGCTGCTGCCCATCGCGCTCGTACTGGTCACCAGCGTCCGCTCGTTCGACGACATCGCCGCCAACGGGCTCGGCGGGCTGCCGCACTCCTTCACCCTCGACGGCTTCCGCCAGGCCTGGGTCGACGGCGGTCAGCAGCGGGCCCTGATCAACAGCATGCTGGTCACCGTGCCGACGGTGCTCGCCACCCTCGCGCTCGCCTCGATGGCCGCCTTCGCCCTGAGCCGGTACGAACTACCCCTGCGCCGCACGCTGTTGCTGGTCATGCTCGGCGGGAATCTGCTGCCGCCGCAGATCCTGCTCATCCCCGTCTCCCGTATCAGCGAGACGCTCGGCCTGTACGACACGCTGTACGCGCTCATCGGCGTACAGATCGGTTTCGGCGTCGGCTTCTACGTCTTCGTCCTCTACGGATTCATGCGGTCCATCCCCGTGGAGATCCAGCAGGCGGCGGTGATCGACGGGGCGAGCCCCTGGCAGATCTACTGGCGCATCGTCCTGCCGCTGACAAAACCCGCGCTCGCGGCGCTGAGCGCCCTGTCCTTCACCTGGATCTTCAACGATCTGCTGTGGGCCATCACGGTGCTGAGGACCGACAGCCAGATGCCGATCACCGCGTCACTGATCGGGCTCCAGGGTCAGTATGTGTCCATGTGGAATGTGATCGCGGCGGGCTCCGTCATCGCGGCGGCCCCGACCGTCGCCGTATTCCTGCGGTTCCAGCGCCACTTCGTGGCCGGGCTCAACCTGGGAGCTGTCAAATGACCCCGTGGGTGCTGCGCACCGCGAACACCGTCTACGCCGTCACCCTAGCCCCCGACGAGGGGTGGGCCGAACTCGCCGCCTGGGGCCCGCACGGCGCCGAGCAGGGGCCCTCCCCGCTCGACTGGTCGCGCCGTACGCACTTCATCACCCCCGCCGACGCGTCCCCCGCCGAGTACATCCCTTACGGGGTAAGGCCGTTCACCGGCGCCGACCTGATCGCCCAGCGCCCAGGCGAGGAGCGCGGCGTGTTCTGGCGCTTCACCGGCGCGACCCTCGACGGCGAGCGCGCGCTGCGCCTCGTCTTCGCCGACGAGAAACTCGGACTGACCACGGCCCTCTGCTACGAGACCGTGCCCGGCACCGACGTGGTCCTCCGGTGGACCGAGCTGACCTGCACGGGAGATACCGAACTGCGCCTGGAACGCTTCGACTCGGCCGCCGTGAACATCCCCGTCACCGACACCGCGCGGCTCACCTACCTGGCCGGCCAGTGGTCCCGCGAGTTCCAGCGCACCCAGCTCGAACTCACCCGAGGGCGCTTCGAGTTGGCCAGCGCCCAGGCCGTTCCCGGCCACGCGTACGCGCCCTGGCTCGCCGTCCAGGACGCCGCCGAACCGGCCGAGGGCGCCACCCCCACCTACGGCATCGCCCTTGAATGGTCCGGCGGTTGGCGCATCAGCGCCGACGCCGAGCCCGGCGGCGCCCTGCGCGTACGGGCCGGGCGGCTGCCCCACGAGAGCGCGGTACGTCTCGTGCCCGGCGCCACGCTCACCACACCGCGACTGGCCTGCGCGTTCAGCCCGGACGGACTCGAAGGGCTCGCCCGCGTCTGGCACCGCTACGAACGCCGTCTCTCCGGTGAGCGGCTGCACCGGCCCCGCCCGGTGCTCTACAACTCCTGGGAGGCCACCGGCTTCGACGTCGACGCGGCCGGCCAACTGGCGCTGGCGCGCGCCGCCGCCGGCATCGGGGCCGAACTGTTCGTTGTCGACGACGGCTGGTTCACCGGCCGGAACGACGACACCGGCGGCCTCGGCGACTGGTACCCCGACCCGGCCAAGTTCCCCGGCGGATTCGACCGGTTCATCTCCCAAGTACGCGAACTGGGGCTGGACTTCGGGCTCTGGGTGGAGCCCGAGGCGGTCAGCCCAGGGTCCGCCCTGCACGCCGAACACCCCGAGTGGGTCTACCGCGTCGACGGCCGCCCGGTCACCCTCGTACGCAACCAGCTCCTGCTCGACCTCGGCCGCACCGACGTCCAGGACTTCGTCATCGCCACCCTCGACCGGCTGCTCGGCACGTACGCGATCAGCTATCTCAAGTGGGACATGAACCGCCCGCCCACCGAACGCGGCAGGCCCGGCGGCGGCCCCGTCGAGAGCCAGGACCTCGACGCCGCGCACGTCGCCGGTTACCTCCGGGTACTCGACCATCTGCGGAGCATCCACCCGCATGTCACCGTCGAGGGCTGCGCGGGCGGCGGCGCCAGGATCGACCACGCCACGCTCGCCCGCACCGACGTGCTCTGGCCCAGCGACAACACCGCCCCGCTCGACCGCCTCACGATCCAGTACGGCTATCTGCACGCGCACGCCCCGCACACCATGAGCGCGTGGGTGACGGACGCGCCCGGCGTCTTCGACCCCCGGCCGCGCTCGCTCGCCTTCCGCTTCGTCAGCTCCATGTCCGGCGTCCTCGGCATCGGGGCCGACATCGTCAAGTGGTCGGAGAAGCAGCGTGCCGAGGCCGCGGGCTGGGTCGCCCGCTACAAGGAGATCCGCGATGTCGTCCACCACGGCGAGATCCGGCTGCTGAACTCACCCGCCGAGCCGACCTGCGGAGTTCAGTACGACGAGGACGCCCGAGGCGCCGGCGCGCGCACCGTCGTCACGGCCTGGAACACCGGTCCCCTCGACGGCGCGCCGCTCGTACCGGGACGCCCGGCCCGGCTGCGGCTGCGGGGACTCGACCAGGCGGCCCACTACCGGGACGGGGCCTCCGGCACGGTGTACGGCGGCGGGTATCTCCTGCATTCCGGGCTGCCGTTCCACTGGACGGCGGACCACGACGCCGAACTGGTCGTGCTCACCCGGGTGGACCCCGACCGGCCGCCGGCCCCGGCCTCATGATCCGCACGCTCACTACAGTCGCCCAGGACGCCGGAAGGCGGCCCCGCACCCTGAGGAGTCGAACCGCCCCATGAACCACGCACCAGCCCGCTTCCACGACCGCGTCGCCGTGGTCACCGGAGCCGCGTCGGGCATCGGGGCCGCCGGGGCCTCCCGGCTCGCAGCCGAGGGCGCCGCCGTGATCCTCGCCGACATCGACACGGCGCACGGCGAGGCCGTCGCCGCCGGCATCCGCGACAAGGGGGGCCGCGCCGATTTCGTACGGGCGGACGTCGCCGAGCAGGCCGACTGGGACCGCGTCGTGGCCGCCGCCCACCGCCACGGACCCGTGGGCGTCCTCGTCAGCAACGCCTACACCGTCGACGTCGCCCCCGCGCACGAGATGACCGTCGCCTCCTGGGAGCGCCAGCTCGCCGTCAACCTCACCGGCGGCTTCCTCGGATTCCGTGCCGTCCTGCCCGATCTGCGCGCCCACCACGGCGCCGTGGTGCTGACATCGTCCGTCCACGCGCACATGGGCATCCCCGGCCACCCCGCCTACGCGGCGAGCAAGGGCGCGCTGCTCTCGCTCTGCGGACAGCTCGCCGTCGAGTACGGGCCGGACGTGCGGGTCAACGCCGTACTGCCGGGCCCGATCCTCACCGCGGCGTGGGACCGGGTGCCGGAAGAGGACCGTGCGCTCAGCGTCGAGGGCACGGCGGCACGCCGCTTCGGCACCCCCGAGGAGGTCGCAGCGGCGATCGCCTTCCTGGCGGCCGACGAGGCGTCCTACATCACCGGAACGAGTCTGCTCGTGGACGGCGGATGGAGTGTTGTGAAGGCCTCGGCCTAGCCACTCCGCACGACCACCGCCGCTCACGAACGACCAGCAGAAAGGCAGAACGACACATGACGCCATACGCGCGCCGCGGAGTGCACGGCCAGACCGTGGAGACTCTCGCGCGCCGGGTGCTCAGCGGCGAGATCCCCGAGGGGGCCACCCTCGATCTCGTGGCACTCCAGCGCGAGTTGGACGTCAGCCTGACCGCCCTGCGCGAGTCGCTGAAGGTGCTCGCCGCGAAGGGAATGGTCGACGCGCGACAGCGCCGGGGGACGTTCGTCAGGGCCCGCGCGGACTGGAACCTCCTCGACGCCGACGTCCTGCGCTGGCAGTTCGCCGAAGGGACCAACGCCGGCGCGGACCTGGCACTGCTGCGCAACCTCGGCGAGGTGCGCGGCATCATCGAACCGGCCGCCGTCCGGCTCGCGGCCGAGCGGCGCACCGACGCCGATCTCGCCGCGCTGGAAGCCGCGTTGACCGAGATGGGGGAGGGGGACGGCGGAGCCGCGCACGCGGTCGACGCCGACCTCGCCTTCCACCGCGCGCTGCTCGCCGCGACCCACAACGAACTGCTCGAACGCATGGAGATGGTCATCGAGTCCGGCCTCGCCCACCGCGACCGGATCGTGCACTCGTCGCCGCACGGCGAGGATCCCGTGCCGAGCCACCGCGCCGTCCTGGACGCCGTACGCGCCCAGGACCCGGACGCCGCCCAGCAGGCCATGCGCGCCCTGCTCGACCAGGCCGTCCGCGACCTGGACAAGGTCCACGGCACCTCCGGACCGGCCGACTTGGCCGGACCGGCCGCCGCTCCCGAGACGAAAGGCTCCGAGGCGAAGTGAAGATAGTTCGCGTGGAGACGTTCCTCGTCCCGCCCCGCTGGCTGTTCTGCCGCATCGAGACGGACGACGGCACCGTCGGCTGGGGCGAACCCGTGGTCGAGGGCCGGGCGGAGGTCGTACGGGCGGCCGTCGACGTACTCGCCGAATACCTCGTCGGCCAGGACCCGCTGCGGATCCAGGACCACTGGCAGGTCATGACCAAGGGCGGCTTCTACCGGGGCGGCCCGGTTCTCTCCAGCGCCGTCGCCGGGGTCGACCAGGCACTGTGGGACATCGCAGGCAAGACGTACGGGGCCCCCGTGCACGCCCTGCTCGGCGGACCTGTCCGCGACAGGGTGCGGGTGTACGCGTGGGTCGGCGGCGACGAACCCGCCCGGCTCACCGACGAGGTCACCGCGCAGGTCGAGGCGGGCTTCACCGCGGTGAAGATGAACGCCGCCGGGCGTACGTCCCCGATCACCAGCCCCGCCGAGACCGCATCCGTGGTCGACCGCGTGGCTGCGGCGCGCGCGGTCCTCGGCCCGCACCGGGACGTCGCCGTCGACTTCCACGGCCGCTTCAGCCCGGCCGGCGCCCGCCGCGTCCTGTCCGAACTCGCCCCGCTGCACCCGCTGTTCGTGGAGGAACCGCTGCTGCCGGAGCACGGACATCTGCTGGCCGGACTGGTCGAATCCAGCCCCGTGCCCATCGCGACCGGCGAACGGCTCTACGGGCGGGCCGAGTTCCTGCCCGCGCTCGCCGCGGGCATCGCGGTCGCCCAGCCCGACCTCTCGCACGCCGGCGGCATATCGGAGGTGCACCGTATCGCCTCGCTCGCCGACACCTACGGCGCGCAGCTCGCACCGCACTGCCCGCTCGGTCCGATCGCGCTGGCCGCCAGCCTCCAAGTCGCCTTCTGCACCCCGAACTTCCTCATCCAGGAGCAGAGCAGGGGCCTGCACTACAACAAGGACGCCGATCTGCTGTCGTACGTCGTGGACACGGAGCCGTTCCGCTTCGTGGACGGCCACGCGCGCCGGACCGATCTCCCGGGGCTCGGCGTCACGGTCGACGAGAACGCCGTACGGGCCGCCGACCGCACCGGGCACGCCTGGCGCAACCCGGTCTGGCGCCACGACGACGGATCGTTCGCCGAATGGTGAGCGGACCGGTGAGCGAGCCGTTGTCCGTCACCACCGACCCGGCGCACGGCGGACGTTGGACGTCGCTGCGCGCGGGCGGCCGGGAGTGGCTGTGGCGGCGCGACGAGCCGAGGCGCCCCCTCGTCGCGCCGGGTGACGCCTTCGCCGACGCGGGGGGACTGGAGGAGTGCGTCCCCACGGTGCGCGGCACCCCCGACCACGGCGACGCGTGGTCCCGGCCCTGGCGCCGCGACGGCGACGAGGAGGACGTCGACTGCCCGGACTTCAGGCTCACGCGCCGCATCCGTACGGACATCCGTACGGAGGGCGACACCCCAGGGAGTGCGCGGACGACGCGACATCCGCAACACGCCCTCGTCGCCGACTACCGGCTGACTGCCGCACCCGGCTACCGCTTCCTCTGGGCCGCCCACGCGCTCCTGGACGTGTCGCCCCGCGCCACCCTGGCCATCCGGCACGGCACGCCCGTCCGGCTCTACCCGGACGACGGCGCCGACTGGCACGCGGGCGCCTGGCCGCAGGCCGGCGGTCTGTCACTCGACCGGCTCGGCCCCGACGACGGCACGGCCGTGGGCGCCGTCGTCGCCACACCGGAGGTCTCGGTGCACGACGGCCGGAACACGCTGCACCTGGCGGTCGAGGCGGCAGGACAGCCCGTCTCCGTCGCGCTCTGGCGCAACCTAGGCGGCTTCCCGGCCGGCGCCCCGTACCGCTCCATCGGTGTCGAACCCATGCTGGGCCGGGTGTTCGACCTGTCGGCTGCGGGCGAAGACGACGCCGCACGGGTCCCCGCGTCGGGCGAGGTCCGCTGGCGCCTCACGATCACGACGACCACCGCCGAGCCGACCCCATGACGGACCCGGCGGGCCAGACGGCCCGTTACCGCTACGACGGCCCGTCAAGACCGGGACCCCCCCCGGGCGGGCCTCCGCCGTGCGACCGCACGCACCAACGAGTCGTCAGCCGCTCCCCGGCAGGGCGCGAGCCCCACCCCGCCCCGCCGGCGCCCATAGCCTCGGCGCTCGACCACCCGCCCCACACACCGGAAGGAACCCACCCGTGGATCTGACGGCCGCCCTGCGTGCCCACCGACTCGTCGCCATCGTGCGCGGCGACGATCCCGACGCGGCGCTCGGGACCGTACTCACGCTGATCGAGGAGGGCGTCGCGCTCGTCGAGGTGTCGCTCAGCGGGCGGGACGCGCTCGACGTCATCGCGCAGGCCCGCGCGGCGCTCGGACCCGACGCGCCCCTCGGCGCGGGCACCGTCCTGACTACCGACGACGCGCACGCCGTGCACCGGGCCGGTGCGGACTTCGTGGTCACCCCCGCTGTCTGCGAAGGCGTCCACGCCGCGCGGGAGCTCCAACTGCCGGTGCTCGCCGGGGTGATGACCCCCACCGAGATCGTGGCGGCGCTGCGCGCCGGAGCCTGCGCGCTGAAGATATTTCCCGCCGCCCAGGCCGGCGGCCCCGTGTATCTGCGCGCGCTCCAAGGCCCCTTCCCCGACGTCCCGTTCGTGCCCGTCGGGGGCATCGACGCCACGGCAGCCGCCGAGTATCTGGCCGCCGGAGCGCTCGCGGTCGGTGTCGGATCGCCGCTCGTGGGCACCGCGGCCGACTCACCGGCCGGATCCGGCCACGAACTGCGCGCCCGCGCCCGCGCCTTCCTCGGCGTCGTACGTGCCGAGGGCCAGGCCCCCGCGTGAGTACAGCCCCGCTGCTACGCCCCGGACCGGTCGTCTGCGTCGGCGAGACGATGGCCGCGCTGGCGCCCGACCCGGCCGCCCCGCTCGACACCGCCGAGCTGCTGCGGCTCGACGTCGCGGGCGCCGAGTCGAACGTGGCGATGTATCTGGCGGACCACGGGGTCCCGGCCCGCTGGGTGTCCGCGCTCGGCGACGACCCCTTCGGACGGCGCGTCAGGGAGCGGATCGCCGCGTCGGGCGTCGACATCTCCGGCGTACGGACCGATCCGGCGCGCCCCACCGGCCTGCTGGTCAAGAACCCGGGCACAGATGCGACGAGCGTCCACTACTACCGCACCGGATCCGCGGCCTCCGCCCTCGGACCGTCCGCCCTGGACGAACCGGCCCTGCGCGACGCCGCGCTCGTCCATCTCACGGGCATCACCCCGGCGCTCTCGCCGTCCTGCCGCGCGCTCGTCGAGCGGGCGCTGCGTCCAGGGCGGCCGTACGCCGTCAGCTTCGACGTGAACCACCGCCGCGCGCTCTGGGGCGACGAGCCGGCCGCCGGCATCCTGCTGGCGCTCGCGGCCCGCGC
This sequence comes from Streptomyces sp. NPDC058665, assembly GCF_042714995.1. Lineage (NCBI taxonomy): Bacteria > Bacillati > Actinomycetota > Actinomycetes > Kitasatosporales > Streptomycetaceae > Streptomyces > Streptomyces sp. NPDC058665. The sequence goes on along the minus strand of NZ_JBHXRX010000041.1, from coordinate 16,035 downwards.
GGACCTCGTCCTGGTCGGACTCGACGAGGCACAGGCGCTCTGGGGCAACACGCTGGGCGACGGCGCGCGCCCCGGCGCGGTCCGCGCCCTCCTGCCGCAGCCGCGTGTCCTGGTGGTCAAGGACGGGGCGCGGGCGGCCACCGCGTACATCGGCCCCGACACGTACACCGTGCGCGCACCGAAGGTGCGGGTGGTCGAACCGGTGGGCGCGGGCGACGCGTTCGCCGGCGGATTCCTCGCGGGCCTGCTTCGGTACGACGATCCCGTACGGGCCCTGCGGCTCGGCCACTTGACGGCGGCCTCCGCCCTGCGCGTCCTGGCCGACCACGGCCCGCTGCCGCCACCGGACCGGACACGCGAGCTGCTGGCGACCGACGAGGCGACCTGGAACGCGCTCTCCCTATAAAGCCGCGTATGAATCCGGCCCCGGACCGCCCTTCAGTTAAGAAGGGCGGTTCTCAGCCGTGCTGCCGCACCGGGATCTCCGCCTGTGACCGCGCCTCCCACGTAGGCGTCGCCCCCGCGAGCTGGCAGACCATCAGATAGAAGGGGATCGGCGGCGTGTACGGCGTGGGGGCGTCCGGCCAGTGGATCAGCCGGGGCCGCGCGGCCGGGACCCGGGTCCCGGAGACGTAGAGGGCGGGCCGGGGCCAGTCGAGTTCGAGGTCCGAGCCGGCGGGGACGATCCACCACCACCAGTCGGTGTCGGCGAAGACGCAGCCGGTGCTCGGCAGCCTGCCCATCAGCCGGAACCCGTGCCTCGCGGGGACGCCCACCGCGTCACAACCGAGCGAGGCGGGCAGGGTCGGCGGCAGCGGCAGCTGCGCGAAGGCGCTCCCCTCGTCACGCAGCCCACGGGCCAGCCGGCGTACCGCGTCCATCAACATGGCTGCCCCGCCTCATGTGGCAGTTCGGCCCAGACGACACGTCCCGCGCCGTAGCCGGACGTGTCATGTGTTCCCCAGCAGCTGCTCATCGCGTCCACAAGAAGGAGCCCCCGGCCGCCCTCGTCGTCGGACGCGCGGTGCAACTGCGGACCCACGGGGCCGAAGCCCTGGTCCTCGACCGCTATGCGCAGCCGACCGTTCCCTTCGCGCAGTTCACATATGACGTGGTCCCCGGGGGCGTGGACGACGGCGTTCGTGACGAGCTCCGAAATGATCAGGATCGCCGTGTCCAGCGTGTCGTCCGTGGTGCCCCATCGGCCGAGCCGCTCGCGGGTGAGCTGTCTGGCTCGGCAGACCGACTCGGCGTGGGCCGGTAGTGCGAATCCGTAGCGTCGGACAACGTTGCCAGGGCACAAGGTCATCAGCGGGGGGGTGAGCGCGTTACCAGGTGCCACGACCGATTCCTAACGGTGGGGAAGCAGCACCGTGCGAAACCTCCGGGCGGAGCACGACAACTGCAGGAGCTGGTTCACCGAACCACTCTCCACCCGTGCGCGACACTTGGCAAGTAGCACTGTGAATTTTTCAGAGTGCCGTGTTCTTACTGGCGAGGGCATGGCACACTGCTGGCAACCGTGCATGGGGAGGTTCCAAAGTGAGTGAACCGCGGTCTGCCCCGACCGTGGGACAGGTCGTACTCGGCAGACGTCTGCTGGATCTGCGCGAGAGAGCCGGCCTGAAACGCGAGGAAGCCGCGAAGCTTCTCCGGGTGGCGGCGGCCACTGTCCGCAGGATGGAGACCGCCGAGGTCACGCTCAAAGTCCCCTATGTGCAGGTACTTCTGCGTGCCTACGGAGTCGGCGACGACGAAGCCGCGGTCTTCGTCGAGCTGACCGAGGACGCGAACAAGCCCGGCTGGTGGTAGCGTTACCACGACATCCTGCCGGACTGGTTCAGCATGTACGTCAGCCTGGAAGGCGCCGCCTCCCTGATCAGGGCGTACGAGCCGCACTTCGTCCCTGGGCTGCTCCAGACGGAGGGCTACGCCCTGTCGGTCATGCACGCCGGCGCCGTGGGGCAGGTCCAGCCGGAGGCCATCGACCGCCATGTGGCACTGCGTATGCAGCGCCAGTCACTGCTCACCAGGTCGGACGCACCCAAATTGTGGGTGATCATGGATGAGACGGTGCTTCGCCGTCCCGTCGGTACGCCCGAGATCATGCGCGAGCAGATCGACCGGCTGATCGACGCGTCCGAGATGGCCAATGTGACCCTTCAGATCGCGGAGTTCTCCTCCGGACACCACCCCGGGACGTACGGGCCGTTCGTGCTCTTCCGTTTCGCCATGCCCGAACTGCCCGACATGATCTACAGCGAGTACCTGACCGGCGCCGTCTATCTCGACGCGCGTCCAGAGGTGGCGACCCACCTTGAGGTCATGGACCGCATGGCGGCTCAGGCTGCAACTGCACAACGCACGAAGGAGATCCTCAAGGATGTCCGCAAGGAGCTGTGAATGGATCCGATATACAACGGCATGCCCGCCACCGAGCTCGGCGCCGAAGGCTGGCGCAAGCCATGGAGCGGCGGCAACGGCGGCAACTGCGTCGAGGCCATGAAGCTGGCCGACGGCAGAGTCGCCATGCGCCAGTCCAACGACCCTGACGGCCCCGCGCTGATCTACACCAACGGCGAGATCGCCGCGTTCATCGAAGGCGCCAAGTCCGGCCAGGCCGACTTCCTGCTGACCTGACATGGCCGACGTGACCGACGTGCCGTGATTCGACGTGATGTGACGGGAACCGTACGTCCTGATCGGCCGGATCCCGCCTGGTACGAGCCGATCAGGCCTGATCGGATCTGAACTCACCTGTTCCTTGCCGCTAGTTCCGCCGGCATCCGCCGCCGACGCCGAGACTCCATGGAGTGCACATGACCGGGCTTGACGCCATTGACACCAGCAGGCCGCACCCTGCCCGGATGTACGACTGGTTTCTCGGCGGCAAGGACAACTATCCCGTCGACGAGGAGATGGCCCGCCAGCTCCTCGAACTGAACCCGCTCGGCCGGGAGATGGCCAAGTGCAACCGCGCGTTCATGCACCGGGCCACCCGCTGGCTCGGTGCGGAAGCGGGCGTACGCCAGTACCTGGACATCGGTACGGGTATCCCGACCGAGCCCAACCTCCACCAGATCGCGCAGGAGGTCGCCGCCGACTCCCGCGTCGTCTACACCGACAACGACCCCATCGTTCTGCGTCACGCCGAGGCGCTGCTGCGCAGCAGCCCCGAGGGCCTGACCGAGTACATCCAGGCCGACGCGCGTGAACCCGACGAGATCGTCGAACAGGCCGGGCGGATCCTGGACTTCAAGAAGCCGGTCGCCCTGTCGCTCATCGCGCTGCTCCACTTCGTCCCGGACGAGGACGGCGCGCACGAGCTGGTTCACAAGCTGCTTGAACCGCTGGCCTCCGGCAGCTATCTCGTGATCTCCCACACCACGGGCGACTTCGACCCGGAGAACTCGAAGAAGGCACAGGAGCTCTACAAGGCCAAGGGCGTGCCGCTCGCGCTGCGCTCCCGTGCGGAGGTCGGCCAGTTCTTCGAGGGTCTTGAGATGGTCGAGCCCGGTGTCTCCATGGTGACCGAATGGCGGCCGGAGCTGGGCGAGGTCGTCCCCGTCCCGGACGACGGGCTCATCGCCGGGTACGTGGGCGTGGCCCGCAAGCCTTAACAGCGGCGCGGCGGCGCCGAGGCGTTTTCGGCCCCGGCGCCGCGTCCCTGCCTCGCCCCGCCGCTTGCCGCGCAGAAAGCGCTTGTGCGCCGTCTGGCGGCGACCGGAAGGGCCGAAGGCCCACGGAGAGCGGAGAGAGCCCGACGGCCGCCCAGTGGCCCTGTGGGCGCCTTCTCGCCCCTCCCCGGCCCTCGGGCCGTCGGCGGCCGGGCACAATATGCGGATGTCCCGACGCCCCACGCGCCCCACTCGTACCGCATCCCGAGACGAATCCCCGTGTCTCTGCGGGCTGCCCGCCTCCTACGGAGAGTGCTGCGGCCGCTTCCACTCCGGTGCCGCAGCCGCCCCCACAGCCGAGCGTCTGATGCGCTCCCGCTACAGCGCTTTCGCCGTGGGTAACGAGCCCTATCTGCTGAGCAGTTGGCACCCCGCCACCCGCCCATCGCGGGTCGGCCTCGACCCGGCCATGCGCTGGGCGGGTCTGGAGATCCTGGCCACCACCGAAGGCAGCGCTTTCCACACCACGGGCACCGTCACCTTCCGCGCCCGCTACACCCGCCGGGGCGAGGAGGGCGCGCTGCACGAGCGGAGCCGCTTCGAGCGGTACGACAGCGCCTGGGTCTACGTTGAGGGCACCTTCGTGGACTGACCGCGCGGGCGTACGGGGTCGCCCTACTCCTCGAACCGCGCCAGACGCGCCGTCACGTCGTCGGCGAGACGAGTGAGGAGACGGGCGAGGTGGTCGCGGTCCTGTGCCGACCAGTCGGTGAGTGCTTCGGCGAACCAGCCCAGCAGAGAGGTCACGTACCGGTTGGCCGCGTCCGTACCCGCCTCCGTCGGTTCGATGAGGCTGGCGCGGCGGTCGTGCGGGTCGCCGACACGTCGTACGAGACCGCGTTTCTCCAGGGCCTGGACCTGACGGGTCACATGCGGGCCCACGACCTGCAAACGGTCGGCGATCTCGCCGATCCGCAGCGGTCCGTCGGCCGTGCGGACCGTCAGCAGCACACCCATGGCGGGGCGGTCGAGGGTGAGACCGGCCGCCTCGGTGGCGCGTTCGACGAGCCGGCCCCTGTTGAAGGCGCTGCTGAGCTGGGTGATCCGGGGCAGCACGGCGAGCAGGTCGGCGGGCGGATTCTCCGGTACGGGCGAGCCGGGTGACTCGGGGGTCATGGCACCTCCATTTGCATACCTGAGTTAGGTATCTATATCGTGGGGACCGGCCGGTGCCGACAAAGGGTGCCGTATGGCCACCATAAGGATACCTAAGGTACGCATCTTTGCAGCTCGTGCGGCGCGTACCGCCCTCATGCCGGGGCACGCCCCGGCCGAAAGGTGAGAAGCATGAACCACGCATCCCGCCCCGCCCGCCGTGTACTGATCTCCGGAGCGAGCATCGCGGGCCCCGCTCTCGCGCACTGGCTCGACCGCTACGGCTTCGAGGTGACCGTCGTCGAGAAGGCCTCCGCCGTACGCGGCGGCGGATACGCGGTCGACATACGGGGCACGGCCCGCGAGGTCGTCGGCCGGATGGGCCTGCTCCCGCGCCTGCGGGAGGCGCACGTCGACACCCAGCGGATCACCTTCGTGGACGCGGCGGGCGAGCTGGTCGGCTCGCTGGAGCCCGAGCAGATGACCGGGGGCGAGGCGGGCCTCGACCTCGAAGTCCGGCGCGGCGATCTGGCCGACGCGCTCTACACGCCGTTGCGGGACCGGGTCGAGTTCCTCTTCGACGACTCGATAGCGACGCTGGACGACGACGGGGACGCCGTACACGTCGTCTTCGACAGCGGCACGCGCCGCACCTTCGACCTGGTGCTCGGCGCGGACGGACTGCACTCCCACACGCGACGGCTGGTCTTCGGCCCCGAAGAGCCCTTCCACCGCTACCTCGGGCACGTCTTCGCGGGCTTCACCATGCCGAACGAGTCCGGGCTCGCGCACGAAGGCGTCATCTGGAACGAGCCTGGACGCAGCGCGGTCCTCTACGCCCACGAACCGTCCGAGCTCATGCACGGCTTCCTCACCTTCACCCAGGAGACCCTGCCCTTCGCGGCGTTCCGCGACCCGAAGGCCCAGCGCGAGCTGGTCACGGCGCGCTTCCCGGAGCGGGTGTGGCACCTGCCGCGCCTGGTGGAGGCGATGCTGGAGGCGGACGACCTCTTCTTCGACATCGTGAGCCAGATCCACATGCCGACGTGGTCCCGCGGCCGTGTCGCGCTGGCGGGCGACGCCGCGCACGCGACCTCGTTCCTCTCCGGGCAGGGATCGAGCGTCTCCCTGGTCGGCGCGTACGTCCTGGCCGGTGAACTCGCCACGCACGCGGACCACGGGGACGCCTTCGCGGCGTACGAGCGCACGATGCGGCCCTTCGCGGAGCGCAACCAGGCGCTCGCCACCGGCGGCGGCACGGTGGTGACACCGACGACACGGGAGGAACTCGACGCCCGCAACGCGATGCTGCGCGACCCGCGGGCGGCGACGGAAGCGATGGCCACGGCGGGCGCGGCCGAAGGGCGCGCGGCGCACTCGGGGCTGGCGCTGACCGACTACTCGGCGGCCGTCTGAGACGGCGCGCCGGCCGGCCGCGGCCCGCTCGCGGCTGGCCTCAGCCGGACGCGAGCACCTCCGCCAGGTCGTACCGGACCGGCTCCTCCAACTGCGCGTACGTGCACGACCCGGGAGTACGGTCCGGACGCCAGCGCCGGAACTGCGCCGTGTGCCGGAAGCGGTCGCCCTCCATGTGGTCATACGCCACCTCGCAGACCAGCTCCGGCCGTACCGCGACCCACGACAGGTCCTTCTTGCCCGTCCAGCGGCTCGGCGCGCCCGGCAGCCTGGCGCTCTCGTGGGCCGACTCCCGCGCCCACGCCGCCCAGGGATGGCCCTCGGCCGACTCCATCAGCAGCGGCGCCAGCTCGTCCACCAACTCGGCCCTGCGCTTCATCGAGAACGCGGCGCACACCCCCACGTGCTGGAGCGTCCCGCCCGTGTCGTACAGCCCGAGCAACAGGGACCCGACGACGGGACCGCTCTTGTGGAGGCGGTATCCGGCCACGACCACATCCGCCGTCCGCTCGTGCTTGATCTTGTACATGACGCGTACGTCCGACCGGTACGGCAGATCCAGCGGTTTGGCGACCACCCCGTCGAGCCCCGCGCCCTCGTAACGGCGGAACCACTCCTGGGCCAGCTCCAGGTCCGTGGTGGCCGGCGCGACATGGACCGGCGCCGAGACACCGCCGAGTGCGCCGACCAGAGCCGTGCGGCGCTCGGACTGCGCGGTGTCCAGCAGCGAACGGCTCCCCAGCGCCAGCAGGTCGAAGGCGACGAAGCTCGCCGGGGTCCGTTCGGCGAGCGTGCGCACCCGGGAGTCCGCCGGGTGGATGCGCTCGCTGAGCCGGTCGAAGTCCAGCCTGCCCTCGTAGGCGATGACGATCTCGCCGTCGATCACGCAGCGCTCGGGCAGCTCGCGCCGGAAGGCGGTGACCAGCTCGGGGAAGTAGCGGGTCAGCGGCTTACCGTTGCGGCTGCCGATCACCACCTCGTCGCCGTCCCGGTGGATCAGCGCACGGAAGCCGTCCCACTTGGCCTCGTACTGCATGCCGGGCGGGATCCTGGCCACGGACTTGGCCAGCATGGGTTTCATCGGAGGCATCACCGGCAGATCCATGCCCCCGATTGTGCGCGGAACAAGGCGGGTCCGCCCAATATGCGCGGCGGGGGAGCCGGGCCTACGGTGGCGCGTATGGCGAGCAAGGGCGCGGCGGTGGAGCTGGAGGTCGGCGGTCGGGCCGTACGGCTGTCCAGCCCGGACAAGATCTATTTTCCCGACCGGGGCTTCACCAAGCTGGACGTGGCCCAGTACTACATCGCGGTGGGGGAGGGGATCACCCGCGCCCTGCGGAACCGGCCGACCACCCTCCAGCGGTACATCGAGGGCATCACCGGCGAGTCCTTCTACCAGAAGCGGGCGCCCAAGAACCTGCCCGACTGGATCCCCACCGCCCGTATCGCCTTCCCCAGCGGACGCACCGCCGACGAGATCTGCCCCACCGAACCCGCCGCGGTGCTCTGGGCCGCCAATCTCGGCACGCTGACCTTCCACCCCTGGCCCGTACGGCGGGGGAACACCGAGCACCCGGACGAACTGCGCATCGACCTGGACCCGCAGCCGGGCACCGACTTCCAGGACGCCGTCAGGGCAGCCCACGAACTGCACGCCCTCCTCGACGACCAGGGACTCAACGGCAGACCAAAGACCTCCGGCGGACGCGGGCTGCATGTGTTCGTGGCGATCGAACCGCGCTGGACGTTCACCCAGGTGCGGCGCTGCGCCATCGCCGTCGGCAGGGAGCTGGAACGGCGCATGCCGGGCCGGGTCACCACGGCGTGGTGGAAGGAGGAGCGCGGCGAGAAGATCTTCGTGGACTACAACCAGACGGCGCGCGACCGCACCATCGCGTCGGCCTACTCCGTACGCCCCAATCCGTACGCCACGGTCTCCGCGCCGCTGTGCTGGGAGGAGTTGGACGACGTCTCGCCGCGCGACTTCGACGTGGCGACGATGCCGGCCCGCTTCGCCGAACTGGGCGACCTGCACGCGGACATGGACTCCGAGGCGCACAGCCTTGAGGGCCTGCTGGAACTGGCCGCCCGCGACGAACGCGACCACGGCCACGGCGACCTGCCGTACCCGCCGGACTACCCGAAGATGCCGGGCGAACCGAAACGCGTCCAGCCGAGCCGCGCCCGCGAGGACCAGCCGGACGTGCCGTAGGCCGTGTCTTCGAAGACACGCTCTAGCCGCCCCGGGAACGGCGAAGTGCCCCCTCCCGTGCGGGAAGGGGCACTTCTGGCGGGTCAGCCTCCTACGGAGGTGTCCTTCTCATGACGCGTCCGGTCACAGCTCCTTGATCCGGATGTCGCGGTACGAGATGACGTCCGTCGTGCCGTGCACCTGGAGACCGACATAGCCGGAGGAGTAACGCCGGCCGTCGGTACCGAGGTCACCGGCGCGCGGCGGAGTGAACTCCTGGCCGCCGATGTTGTCGAACTCGTTGATCACGACACCGTTGCGCAGGATGGTGTAGTGCTGGTCGACGACCTTGATCTCGTAGTCGTTCCAGCTGCCCTTCGGCGTGACGCCCGCGCCGGCCAGGCCGACACGGTCGAAGCCGTAGATCGATCCCGTCTTGTACATGTCGCCGTCCGGGCGGTCCAGGATCTGGACCTCGTGCCCGTAGTTGATGGCGACCCACTCGGGCCGGGTCTCCAGCGGGTGACCGTTGACGTTCGGGAAGCGCACGAAGACACCGCCGTTGGCGTTGCCCGTGCCCGGCGCGTCGTCACGGAACTGGAGCTTCAGCGAGAAGTCGTCGTACTTGCGCTCGGGGAACCACAGCATGCCCATGCCCTCGACGGTGGTGCTGCTCGTCATCGCACCGTCGTCGGAGAGCGCGAACTTGCCGCCGCCGACCTGGGCCCAGTCGGCGAAGGTGTTCTCGGTGCCGTCGAAGAGCGTGCGGTAGCCGGTCGTCTGGCCCGGCTTGCCGATCTTCGACTGCTTGGCGGCCTTCGTGATCTTCGTGTGCTCGCGCTTGTCGATCACGCCGTCCGACTTGAGCTTGTCGAGCACCGTGGCGACGTGCTTGAGGAACAGCGCCTGCGAGGACCAGTCCTTCTCGTCCTCGATCAGCTCGTTGATCGTGCAGCGACTCGTGGTGAGCCGGTTCGGCACACCCGTGTCCACCGCACCGACGATGACCGTCAGCCGTACGTCGTACTCAGGGCAGTTGGGGGCCGGAACGCCACCGCCCTTGGCGATGGTGAACGTCACCTCCTTGGCCACCGAGGTGTTGCCCGCCTTGTCCGTCGCCCGGTGCGCGAGCTTGTGGTAGCCCACCGCGTCGACGATCACGGGCTTGGTGTATGCGAGGTACGGACCACCGTCGAGCGAGTACTCGATCTTCTCGACACCCGAGAGGTCGTCCGTCGCCTTGAGCGTGGCCGTGGCGCTGGTTATGTACGCGCCGTCGGAGTTCTTGTCACCGCTCACGGCCACCGTCGACACCGGCGCCGTCGTGTCCTTCGCCGGAGGCTCCACGACCTTGAAGTCGACGGCCTTCTCGGCGGCGGCGTTGCCCGCCTTGTCGGTGGCGCGGTAACGCACCTTGTGCGTACCGACCTCGTGGACCATCACCGGCGCCTCGTAGGTCTGCCAGGCCCCGTCGGCACCGATCGCGTACTCGATCTTGTTGACGCCCGAACCGGCGTCGGACGCGGTCACGGTGACCGTCGCCATGCTCAAGTACGCGCCGTCCGGGTCCTGTTCACCCGACACCGTCGCCGAGGTCTCCGGCGCGGTCGTGTCGTCCGAGTCCGGCGCCACGACCTTGAACTCCGCCGTCTTCTCGGCGGCGACGTTCCCGGACTTGTCCGTGGCCCGGTATCTGATGGCGTGGTCGCCGACCGTGTTGACCACGACCGCGGTGGTGTACGGCTGCCATTCGCCGTCGGGCCCGACCGCGTACTCGATCTTGTCGACACCCGACCCGGCGTCGGTGGCGGAGAGCGTCACCGTGGCCTGGCCGATGTAGGCGCCGTCGGCGTTCTGGTCGCCGTCTATCTTGGCGGCCGCCTCGGGCGCCGTGGTGTCGTCACCGCCGCCACCGTCGGTGACCGTGAGGATGCCGGTCATCATGCCGTGACCGGGGATCGTGCAGAAGAAGCGGTAGGTGCCCGGGGTCAGATTGACCTCGGCCGTCTGCTTACCGCCCTGCGCGTCGTCCGGACTGGCCATCAGGTTGAGCGTCACGTCGTTGTTGTAGTCGGGGTTCGACGTGTCGAAGGTGACCGTGTGCGGCATCGACGTGGTGTTGCCGGTGGCCTTGCTGTTCTCGAACACGATCGTCGCGGGACCCGCGACGGCCGTCGTCGGGAACGTCAGGTACTCCGTGGTGGAGTTGCCCGCGGTCCAGTTGAGTACCTGGGCCGCCGCCTGCCGGTCGTCGTCACGTCCGTATGCCTGTGTCGAGGTCAGCCCCAGCACCAGCATCAACGAGCCCAGCAGGGCCGTCCACAGGCGTAGAGGTCGCTGTCTCACTGCGCCGCCTTTCTGGCCAGATCCGCGGCGGCGGGGGTGGCCTCGCCGCCCTTGTACGTCACGCGCCACAGCGCGGACTTCGCGTCGGAGGTGAAGAAACCACGTCCGTAGTCGAGCACGTAGAGCGAGCCGTCGGGGGCGAACTTCCAGTCCATGAGGTTGCGGATGCCGCTCTCACCGACGGGGATGATCTCCTTCAACGACTCCGCGTGCACGGGCAGTCCGCCCTTGCCGGCGGTCTTGGGGTCGAGCTCCACCGCGTGCCGCGGCTGGGTCTGGTCGTAGAAGTCGCCCACGAACCACTTGCCGTCCCAGTACGAGGGCCAGCTCTCGGCCGTCGCGTTCTCGGCGTCGAACCGGTAGAGCGGACCGTTCATGGTCGCCTGGCCACCGCCCTTGAGCCACGGGAGGAGGTAGGTGGCCTCCGCCGCCTTGTAGCTCGGGATGCCGTTCGCGTCCCGCGGGTAGTCCGGCGCGCCGCCCTGGGGCGAGTACCAGATGGTGTTCCCCGTGATCGGCGGGATGTTCACGAGACCGTCGTTGTTCGGGGACTCGTTCTTCGGCGCGTCGCAGTTGTACCAGCCCAGCGGCTTCGACGGGTCGGGCAGATTGCGGTCGCGGTAGGGCTGCTTGTTGCCCATGCAGTACGGCCAGCCCTGGTTGCCCGCCTTGGTGATGGCGGCGAAGGTGTCGTACTTGGCCGGGCCCCAGGTGGTGCTCGGGGCGCCCGCGTCGGGGCCGACCCAGCCCGCGTACAGGGTGTCGGTCTTCTTGTCGACGGAGATGCGCGCCGGGTTGCGTACACCCATCACATAGATCTCGCCGCGGGTCTTGCCGCCGCCCTCGGCGGTCTCCTCACCGGTGAAGAGGTTGCCGTCGGGCAGGGTGTACGTGCCGTTGTCCTCGGGGTGGATCCGCAGGATCTTCCCGTTGAGGTTGTTGGTGTTGCCGGCCGTACGGCGCGCGTCGGCGAAGGAGACGCCCTTGTAGTTCGGCTGCGGGTTGTTGCCCGAGTAACCGTCGCTGAATCCGGAGGAGTTGTTGTCCCCGGTCGCGATGTAGAGGTTGCCCTTGGAGTCCCACGCCATGCCGCCGCCCGCGTGGCAGCAGCTGTTGATCTGCACCGGCCAGCCCAGCAGCTTCTTCTCGCTGGCGAGGTCGAGCTTGTTGGTCGCGAGGTCCAGCGTGAACCGGGAGACACGGCGCTCGGCCATCCGGGTGTCACGGTTGATCTCCGAGTGGGGTGTGTAGTGCAGATACACCCAGCCGTTGGTCATGAAGTCGGGGTCCAGCTCGATACCGAGCAGGCCCTCCTCGTTCTTGACCAGCTCGTCGCCGCCGCCCTTGTTGCCGAAGATGGTCAGGCCGCCGGCCTTGGTGACCTTCTTGGTCTTCGGGTCGTAGACGTGGATCTGGCCCTCGCCCTTGCCGATGTCCGGGTTGGCCCAGTCGGTGACGACGGGCTGGGTGTTGTCGCCGCCGCCGCGGCCGATGTAGAAGACGCGGCCGTCGGGCGCGACGACGGTGCCGTGCGGCTCGCCGATCTGGTCCGACTCGCCGGGCTTGTTGGGCTGGGTGACACGCTCCGCCGTGTAGTTGGAGGTGATGCTCGCCTTGCAGTCGGCCCGCGAGGTGCGCGTGGTCCACGCGAGGGCGCCGCGCAGGTGGTCGCGGAAGTCGGTCTCGGCGTACGAGTCGACGGTGGCGCCCATGCCGGTGTAGAAGGAACGGCCGCCGTCGTAGTCACGGCACCAGGAGATCGGGTGGTCCGCGCCGTTGGCGCCCTCACCCGGCTTGTAGGTGCTCTCCCGGAGGCGGGCGACGGTGTGCACGTCGCCGGTCGGGTTCTGGTCCCAGTTGAACCATTTGTCGGAGCGCTTCCACTCCTTCGGCAGGTTCTTGGTCGCGGGGTGCTGGCGGTCGCCGACCTCGACGGTCGCGCGCTGGACCGTGTCCGGGCTCGCGTCGTCGGGACGGGCACCGATCAGTCCGGTGAACCACTCCGAGTACGGCTCGGTACGCGCCGCGTCCCGGATACCGAGGAAGCCTCCGCCGGCTTCGACGAAGGCTTCGAGTCCGGCTTCCTGCTCGGGATCCAGTACATCGCCGCCGCCCGTCAGGAAGACGACCGCGTTGTACTTGCCCAGCTTGGTGGCGTTGGTGAAGACCGAACCGTCACCGTTGGTCTCGGTCTTGAAGCGCTGGGCGGCCGGGCCGGTCAGGCCGATCTTCTCGATGGCCTCGATCCCGGCGTTGACGATCGGGGACTCTTCCGACGTCGAACCGTAGAAGACGAGTACCTTCACGTTCTTGCCGCCGGGCGGCGAAGGAAGGGACAACGTTGTCGACGGCGGCTCGGGGTACGGACCCGCCATGGCGTTTCCGCCTAGCAGAGTAGCGGCCATGGTGCCGGCCACCACAACCGCGGCCATTGCGCGCCGGGATCTTGACCGGCGATGTGGTACGCGCTGCATGTGTTCACCCACCCATCTTTGGTCACAGCAACAGGCGTGAAGCTAGACCTCTTTGGGCGGTGAGCCAAGAGGTATCACCACAATGGAACTAACTTTGTCCTGAGTGTGGATAAACGAAGATCTCCGAGCTACCGTGTGGCCGTCCCGGGGCTTCACTGTGTCCCGAAAATCTCAGCACCGCATGTGGGGAGTTCGGCATGGCGATGGACAGACGGAGTTTCAACCGGCGCCTCATGGCCGGCGGCGCGGTCGCGGCAACTGGGGTGACATCGTTGTCCGTTGCCTCGGCCTCTTCGGCGGCGCCCGCGCCGAACGCTGTCACGGCGGGCCCGAAACGAGCGCCGGCCGGCGGCAAGGTGCACCACCTCACCATGGTGGCCGAGCGGTTGGGCACGGGGAAGATCGGCTACGGCTTCGAGAAGGGCAAGGCGACCGTCCCGGGCCCGGTGATCGACATCGTCGAGGGCGACACGGTCCACATCGAGTTCACCAATCTGACGGACGTCGACGCGAGCCTGCATGTGCACGGTGTCGACTACGACATCGCCAACGACGGCACCCGTCTGAACAAGAGTCACGTTCCGCCGGGCGGGAAGCGCACCTACACCTGGCGTACGCACAAGCCGGGCAAGCGGGCCGACGGCACGTACCGCGAGGGCAGCGCCGGCTACTGGCACTACCACGACCACGTCGTCGGCACCGACCACGGCACGGGCGGCATCAGGCAGGGCCTTTACGGTGGTCTGGTGGTCCGCCGAGAGGGTGACATCCTCCCCGACAAGCAGTTCACGATCGTCTTCAACGACATGCAGATCAACAATCTGCCGGGTGCTCAGAGCCCCAACTTCGAGGCCACGGTGGGTGAGCGTCTCGAAGTCATCATGATCACGCACGGCGAGTTCTACCACACGTTCCATATCCACGGTCATCGCTGGGCCGACAACAGGACCGGCCTGCTCAGCGGCGCCGGTGACACCAGCCGGATCGTCGACAACAAGATCACTGGACCGGCTGACTCCTTCGGGCTCCAGATCATCGCGGGCGAGGGCGTCGGCGCGGGCGCGTGGATGTACCACTGCCACGTACAGAGCCACTCGGACCAGGGCATGGCGGGTCTGTTCCTGATCGCCAAGCCCGACGGCACGATTCCCGGGTACGAGCCGCATCACCCGGCGGCGAAGAAGAGCGCGAAGGGCGCGAGCGCGCAGGGTGCCGCCGCGCAGGGCGCACACTCGGGTCACTGACGCGCGGGGGCTTCATCGGGCGCCGGACGGGCCGGTACACACCCGTCCGGCGCTGTCGCGTCGTACACATGCGAGGGTCCCGGATCGGTAGCAGACTCGGAGAGGAATCGTACGGGGGGTCTCTCTGAGGAGCCGTGATGCTCACCACCCGTTATGTGCAGGGTTCACCGAACTGGGCAGATCTCGCCACACCCGACATCGAGGGTGCGAAGTCCTTCTACGGAGGTGTTCTCGGCTGGGACCATGTGTCGGCCGGCCCCGAATTCGGCGGCTACGGCATGTTCCAGCTGAACGGGAAGACGGTCGCGGGGGCCATGCAGCTCCCCGTCGAGCAGGCGCCCCCGTCCTGGACCCTCTACCTCCAGACGGCCGACGCCGACGCCACCGCCACGGCCGTGCAGGACAACGGCGGCCGGGTCGTCAACGAGCCGATGGACGTCCGGGATCTCGGCCGGATGACGATGTGCTCCGACCCGGCCGGAGCCGACTTCGCCACCTGGCAGCCGGGGACGAACAGCGGCCTGGAGGCCGTCGACGGTCCCGGCAGCCTCTGCTGGGCCGAGCTCACCACGCCGGACAAGGACGCCGCGACCGGCTTCTACGGCTCCGTCTTCGGCTGGGAGTCGAGCACCATGCCGATGCCGGGAGGCGGCGGCGAGTACACGATGGTCCATCCGGCGGGCAAGGGCCCGGAAGGCATGTTCGCCGGGATCGTCCCGAGCGAGTCCGATCCGACCTCCGACACGACGGGGCCGAACTGGCTCCTGTACTTCGGTACGGCCGACTGCGATGCTGCGGTGGCGAGTTCGGACCGGCTGGGCGGCACCACCGTCCAGGAGCCCACGGACATCGAGGGCGTCGGCCGTTTCGCCGTGGTGCACGACCCGTACGGCGCACGCCTCGCGTTCATGCAGGGCTTCGCGCAGGACGCGTGAGCGAGTCGGGCCGGAAATCGCCCCTCGGAGGGCCCTCATCAGGTCGTTGATCGAATGTTTATGGCCACCAGGCAGCGTGTGTGCCATGCAGATCGATGCAATGAAAACCCTCACCGACATCACCGGGCGCACGGGACAGGAACTGGCCTGGCAGGAGAACGCCCTGTGCGCCCAGACCGGGCCCGAGTTCTTCTTCCCGGCCCCCGGCTCGTCCACCCGCGAGGCCAAGCAGCTCTGCGGTGCCTGTGAGGGGCGGCGCGAGTGTCTGGAATACGCCCTGGACAACGACGAGCGCTTCGGCGTGTGGGGCGGGATGTCGGAGAAGGAGCGCGAGCGGCTGCGCCGCTCCGGTCCGGCCCGTACCGGAGCCGCTTCGGCCACGTCCGAGACCGCCTGAGCCGGGTGGCCGGAAACGCGTCGTCGTCGCCTCCGCCGAACGGGACGGAGACGACGACGATGAGGGTGCGCCGGTGAGGAAGAGACGGGTGCCGGACTTAAGGGTCTGTCGTTCGGATCTTGCCGGGCTCGCGGGCCCTGGCACGCGCGCTCTCCCCCGTAGCCCCCGAGGGGGGCACGGGAGGTGCCCCCTCCGTTGTCGTCGGTCGCCAACTCCCCCGTAGCCCCCAAGGGGGCACGGGAGGTGCCCCCTCCGCGTTG
>NZ_JBHXRX010000040.1:0-78087 GCF_042714995.1 Streptomyces sp. NPDC058665 | reverse complement strand
CGGGTACCCATCCCCTTCCTATTTAACCTTAACACCCTTACCCCTCCCGGGGCCCCGGCCCGCCGCCCCGTTCCCCCCGGGGCCGGGGCACTTCTGTCTGTACGGAGGGGCGGGGAGGGCCCGCGAAGACCCGCCGGACAGGGCCTAGGGGGCTCTACGGGTAGCTGGGGGTCAGCGGCGGAGATGATGATCGTTCCCTCAAGACGAACGCCTGCCCGGCGTTTTCGAAGCGCGCGATGAGGGAGGCACTCGCCATCATGTCGAGTGATCTTGTTCACGGTACGGATGCAATCGCTATCACCGGCATGTCATGCCGCCTCCCCCAGGCACCCGACGCCAGCGCCTTCTGGGAGCTGCTGCGGTCGGGCCGGAGTGCGATCGGCGAGGTACCACAGGACCGTTGGAACCCGGACGAGGTGCTGCCGGACTCGCCTGAGCGGCACCGGACCGCGCTGCGTCACGGCGGGTTCCTCGACCGCGTTGACCAGTTCGATGCGGCGTTCTTCGGGATATCGCCGCGCGAGGCCGTGGCGATCGACCCCCAGCAGCGGCTCTTCGCCGAGCTGGCCTGGGAGGCCCTGGAGGACGCGGGCATCGTCCCGGAGACGCTGCGGTCCACCGCGACCGCCGTCATCGTCGGCGCGATAGCCGGTGACTACGCGGCGCTGGCCCACCGGGGCGGCGCGATCACCCAGCACTCGCTGCCGGGTCTGAACCGCGGCGTCATCGCCAACCGCGTGTCGTACGCGCTGGGCCTCAACGGCCCGAGCATGGCGGTCGATTCGGCCCAGTCGTCGTCGCTCGTGGCGGTGCACCTGGCGGTCGAGAGCCTGCGCAAGGGCGAGGCCACCCTGGCCCTGGCGGGCGGTGTGGCGCTGAACTTCGCGCCCGAGAGCGCCGAAGTCGCCGGGATGTTCGGCGGGTTGTCGCCCGACGGACGCTGCTTCACCTTCGACGCGCGGGCCAACGGCTACGTACGCGGTGAGGGCGGCGGCGTCGTCGTACTGAAGCGGCTCGCGGACGCGGTGCGCGACGGCGACACGGTCTACGGCGTCATCCGCGGCAGCGCGGTCAACAACGACGGCTCCACCGACGGACTCACCGTGCCCAGCGCCGAGGCGCAGGCGACGGTGCTGCGCCAGGCGTGCGAGGACGCGGGCGTGAACCCGGCCGAGGTCCGTTACGTGGAACTCCACGGCACCGGCACCCCGACCGGTGACCCGCTGGAGGCAGCCGGCATCGCCGCCACGTACGGCAGCGCGCGCCCCGCGGGCGAACCCGTTCTCGTCGGCTCCGCCAAGACCAACGTCGGGCACCTGGAAGGCGCGGCGGGCATCGTCGGTCTGATCAAGACGGCGCTGAGCATCCGGCACCGGGAGATCCCGGCGAGCCTCAACTACGAGACGCCCAACCCGCGTATCGATCCCGACGCCCTCAATCTGCGTGTCCAGACCGCGTCCGGCCCCTGGCCGGACGCGCCTCTGCTTGCCGGTGTGAGCTCCTTCGGCGTGGGCGGTACGAACTGCCACGTCGTCCTCGCCGAGGCGCCCGAGCCTGCCCTTCCCGAGGCCGCGCCGCAGGGCGACGAGCCGGAGTTGGAGCTGGCCCCCTGGCTGGTCTCCGGGCGTACGGAGGCGGCTCTGCGCGCCCAGGCCGGGCGGCTGCTGGAGCGGCGGACCGGGGACGCGGACGCGTTCGACATCGGCCGGTCGCTGGCCGGCACCCGTACCCACTTCGAGCACCGCGCCGTCGCCCTCGGGCTCGACCACGACGCCCAGTTGGAGGCGTTGAGAACCGGCGTCGAGGTGCCGGGGCTCATCACCGGGGTCACCGGTGAGCACGGCAAGACCGCGCTGGTCTTCCCGGGGCAGGGATCGCAGTGGGAAGGCATGGCGCGCGAGCTGATGCGCACGTCGGCGGTCTTCCGCGCGTCGATCGAGGCGTGCCACGAAGCCCTCGCCCCGTACGTCGACTGGTCGCTGCTGGACACGCTCACCGCCGAGTCCGGCGCGGCGGCCCTCGACCGCGCGGACGTCGTCCAGCCCGTGCTGTTCGCGGTGATGGTCTCGCTCGCCCGGGTGTGGGAGTCGCTGGGCGTACGGCCCGACGCGGTCATCGGTCACTCGCAGGGTGAGATCGCCGCGGCGCACATCGCGGGCGCGCTCGACCTGGCGGACGCCGCCAGGATCGTGGCCCTGCGCAGCCAGACGATCATGACGCTCTCGGGCACCGGGGCGATGGCGTCGGTGCCGCTGGCGGCCGACCGGGTCGCCGAGTACATCGAGCCCTTCGGCGACCGGCTGAGCGTCGCCGTGGTCAACGGTCCTACCACCACGGTCGTGGCCGGAACCCCTGACGCGGTCGCCGAGCTGCTGGCCCGCTGCGAGAGCGACGGGATTCGCGCGAAGGCCGTCTCCGCCGTGGACTTCGCCTCCCACTCGCCGCACATGGACGCCATCAAGGACCGGCTCCTTGAGCAGTTCGCCGGGGTGACGCCGCGTTCGTGCGACATCGCCTTCTACTCGACGGTGACCGCGGGCGCGATCGACACGGCCGAACTCGACGCCGATTACTGGTTCTCCAACCTCCGCCGGCCCGTTCTCTTCGAGTCGACCCTGCGGGCCATGGCCGAGGACGGCTTCGGAACGTTCGTGGAGTCGAGCCCGCACCCCGTACTCACGGTCGGACTGCGCGCGACGCTGCCTGACGCGGTGGTCGTGGACTCGCTGCGCCGCAACGAGACTCCGTGGCCGCAGCTGCTGACTTCGCTGGCGGAGCTGCACGTTCGCGGTCTGCCCGTGGACTGGTCCGCCGTGTTCGCCGGCCGGGCGCCGGGCCGGGTGGCCCTGCCGACGTACGCGTTCCAGCGCGAGAGCTACTGGCCGGACGTCTCGACCGCGTTCGAGCCCGGCACACGTGGCTCCGCCCAACTCCCGGAAGCGGCCCGCGAGGAGACCCCCGCGGCGGCCGGTTCCTCGTGGTCGCAGCGGATCGCCGGGCTGCCGGCGGACGAGCGCACCCGGGTGGCGCTGGAGCTGGTGCGGCTGCGTACGGCGATCGTGCTCGGCCATCTGAGCACGGACACGGTGGAGGTCGGCCAGGCCTTCCGTGAGCTGGGCATGGACTCCACGATGGCGGTCCAGCTCCGGCAGAACCTCGTGGACGTCACCGGTCTCGCGCTGCCGGAGACCGTCGTATTCGACCACCCGAGCCCGTCGCGGCTGGCCCGGCGGCTGATCGAACTGGCCCTGGGCGACGACTCGTCGTCGGCCGCGTCCGTGCTGTCACGGTCGGGTTCCGTGCTGGATGCCGACGACCCGATCGTGATCGTCGGCATGGCCTGCCGCTACCCGGGCGGCGCCGGTACGCCGGACGAGCTGTGGCGGCTCGTGGACAACGGTGTGAGCGCGATCTCGGGCTTCCCCACCGACCGTGGCTGGGATCTGGAAGCCCTGTACGACCCCGAGCCCGGGGTGCGCGGCAAGACGTACACGCGGCACGGCGGATTCCTCGACGAGGCCGCCGAGTTCGACACCGAGTTCTTCGGCATCAGCCCGCGCGAGGCCACGGCGATGGACCCGCAGCAGCGAGTGCTCCTCCAGGTTACCTGGGAGGCGCTGGAGCGCGCCGGGATCGACCCGGACGGTCTCCAGGGCAGCAGCACCGGTGTGTTCGTGGGCGCGATGTCGCAGGAGTACGGCCCCCGGCTGCACGAGGGCGACGACGGTCTCGGCGGCTATCTGCTCACCGGCAACACCGCGAGTGTCGTCTCCGGGCGTATCTCGTACACCTTCGGCCTTGAGGGTCCGGCGGTCACGGTCGACACCGCGTGCTCGTCGTCGCTCGTCGCGATGCACCAGGCGGCGCAGGCGCTGCGCGCCGGTGACTGCTCGCTGGCCCTGGCGGGCGGCGTCGCGGTCATGGCGACCCCCGGCATGTTCGTGGAGTTCGGTCAGCAGCGCGGGCTTGCGCCCGACGGCCGGTGCAAGTCGTTCGCGGGCGCCGCCGACGGCACCATCTGGGCCGAGGGCGCCGGCATGGTCCTGATGGAGCGTCTGTCGGACGCGAAGGCCAACGGGCACACGGTCCTCGCCGTCGTCCGTGGTTCGGCCGTCAACCAGGACGGTGCGAGCAACGGTCTGACCGCCCCGAACGGTCCGTCCCAGCAGCGGGTCATCAACGCGGCGCTGGCCGGCGCGGGGCTCACCGGCGACCAGGTCGACGCGGTCGAGGCCCATGGCACGGGAACGCCGCTCGGTGACCCGATCGAGGCCCAGGCACTGCTGGCGACGTACGGACAGAATCGTGAAGAGCCCCTGTGGCTCGGTTCGTTGAAGTCGAACATCGGGCACACGCAGGCCGCCGCCGGTATCGGCGGTGTCATCAAGATGATCCAGGCCATGCGCCACGGCACCCTGCCGCGGACCATCAACGTCGACGAGCCCAGCCCGCACATCGACTGGACGTCCGGCAACGTACAGCTCCTCACCGAGGCCCGCGACTGGCCCGAGACGGATCATCCCCGCCGGGCCGCCGTCTCCTCCTTCGGCATCAGCGGCACCAACGCCCACCTGATCATCGAGCAGCCCCCGGTCACGCCGGAGCCCGCCGAGGACGAGCAGGAGCAGGACGCGCCCCAGGCGGGCCTCGTGCCGTGGTTCCTGTCCGCCAAGACGGAACAGTCTCTCCGTGACCAGGCGCGGCAGTTGCTCGACCACGTGACCGCGCGGCCCGATCTCCACCCCGCGCACATCGGTCAGGCGCTCACCGCCACCCGCGCGCGTTTCCAGCACCGGGCCGTGGTGATCGGTGAGGGCCGCGACGAACTCCTCGCGGGTCTGCGCTCGTTGAGCAACGGTGAGACCTCACGCGAGGTCGTCACCGGAACGGCGCGGGAAGGCACGACCGCCTTCCTGTTCACCGGGCAGGGCTCGCAGCGGGCCGATATGGGCCGGGAGTTGTACGACACGTACCCGGTGTTCCGGGACACGTTCGACGAGGTCTGCGCCACGCTCGACCGGCACCTGAACGCTGAAGTCCCGGTCAAGGACGTCGTGTTCGCGGACGACCCGGAGCTGCTGAACCAGACCCGGTACACACAGTCCGCGCTCTTCGCCATCGAGACCGCGCTCTACCGCCTGGTCGAGTCCTTCGGGCTCACACCGCACCACCTGGCCGGGCACTCCATCGGTGAGATCACCGCCGCACACGTAGCCGGCATCTTCACCCTCGACGACGCGTGCCGACTCGTCGCGGCTCGTGGGTCGTTGATGCAGGCCCTGCCCGCCAACGGCGCCATGATCTCGCTGCGCACCACCGAGGAGCAGGTCCTCCCGCTCCTCGAAGGCCACGAGCACCACGTCACCATCGCCGCCGTCAACGGCCCCAACTCGATCGTCATCTCCGGCGACGAAGAAGCGGCCACCCAGATCGCCGCCACCCTCGCCGAAACCGGGGTCAAGACGAAGCGTCTGACGGTGTCCCACGCGTTCCACTCCCCCCACATGGACCCCATGCTCGCGGAGTTCGAACGTGTCGCCGCCGACCTGACCTACCACACCCCGACCATCCCGATCGTCTCCGCCGTCACCGGCGAACTCGCCGATCACCACATCACCACCGCCCAGTACTGGGTCCAACACGTCCGCGACGCCGTCCGCTTCGCCGACACCATCACCACTCTCGACTCGCTCGGCACGCGTCACTATCTCGAACTCGGGCCCGACCCGGTTCTCACCACTCTGGTCAACGAGACCCTCACCAAGTCCCGTAACAGCAGCAGCCCCGTGGCCGTCCTCCGCAAGGGACACTCCGAGGGCACCACGCTCCTCACCGCCCTCGCCACCGCGCACACGGCAGGCGCCCCCGCGAACCTCACCACCCATCTCCCGAGCGCCGACAGCCACCCCGACCTCCCCACGTACCCCTTCCAGCGCCAGCGCTACTGGCTCACGGCCACGGCCGCCACAGGGGACGTGAGTTCGGCGGGGCTGACCGCCACCGGGCACCCGGTGCTCACCACCGCCGCCGAGCTGCCCGACCCGGGCGGCCTCCTGCTGACCGGCCGGGTCAACGCCTCCGCGCCTCCGTGGGCTGCCGACCACGCCGTCTTCGGCACCCCGGTCATGCCGGGTGTCGCCTTCGTCGACATGCTGCTGCACGCCGCGGCCCTGGTGGGACGCCCCCGTATCGAGGAGCTCACCCACCATGTCTTCCTGGCTCTGCCGGAGCACGGCGCCCTTCAGCTGAGAGTCGTCGTCCGGCCGGCGGACGACTCCGGGCGCCGGAGCTTCGCCGTCCACTCGCGGCCCGAGGACGCCCCGCTGGGCGCCGACTGGACCTGCCACGCCACCGGTGCGCTCGGCACGGCCCCCGCCGTACCGCCGGCCCTCCCGGCGGCGGACGCGGTCTGGCCCCCGGCCTCCGCCGATGCGCTGGACACCGACGGTTTCTACCGGCGCGTGGCCGAGGCCGGATTCGGTTACGCCGGGGTCTTCCAGGGGCTCGGCGCCGCCTGGGAGGACGGGGACACGCTGTACGCGGAGGTGGCCCTGCCCGCGGGGACCGCGCCTGGTTCGTACGGCGTCCACCCCGGTCTGCTCGACTCCGCGCTCCACCCGATCGCGCTGGCCTCGACCCGGACGGACGGCACGCTCCTGGTGCCGTTCTCCTGGAGCGGTGTGGCCCTTCACGCGAACGGCGCCCGCGCCCTGCGGGTCCAGCTCGTACGCACAACGCCGGAGACGGTCGCCCTGACGGTGACGGACCCGGCCGGTGCGCCGGTCCTGACGGTGGACTCGCTCGCCATGCGCGGGGTCAGCTCCGAGCAGCTCGAAGCTGCCAGGCCCGACCGCGACGGCGCGCTCCACGAGGTCGCCTGGCGCGCGGTACCCGCGCCGCCGCGCGCGGCGGCGCGCCCCGACGGCGCCGGCTGGGCCGTGGTGGGAGACACCCGTGACCCGCGGGTCGCCGCTGTCCTGGCGGCGCTCGGTTCCGCGGCCGATTCGTACCCGGACGCCGACGCGCTGCGCGCTTCGCTGCGGGCCGGCGCGGCCAGGCCGTCGACGGTCGTCGCCCGCTTCACCACCGACGGCGCCGAACCGGTCGAGGCGGCACACGCCCAGACCCGCAAGGCCCTTGACCTGCTCCAGGCGGTCCTGGCCGACGGAGCGCCGGACTCGCGTCTGGTGGTCCTCACCGAGAACGCGCGGTCCACCGGGACCGGCGACGCGTCGGCCGACCTCGCCGGAGCGGCGGTCTGGGGTCTGATCCGGTCGTCCCAGTCCGAGCACCCGGACCGGTTCACGCTGATCGACGTCGACGGGTCACGGGCCTCCGACGAGGCGATCGTGGCCGCCCTCTCCACCGGAGAGCGTCAACTGGCCCTGCGCGAGGGGCGGTTCTTCGTGCCGCGCCTCGCCCGTCTGACGCCGGGCGCGATTCCCGCGACGTTCGACGCGCGCCGCACCGTACTCATCACCGGCGGCACCGGCGCACTCGGCTCGATCCTCGCCCGGCACCTGGTCACCCGGCACGGCGTCAGGAAGCTGCTGCTGACGAGCCGAAGCGGCCGTACGGACGGCGCGCTCACCGCGGAGCTGGCCGGGCTCGGCGCCGAGGTCACGGTCGCCGCCTGCGACGCGGCCGACCGGCAGTCGCTCGAAGCGCTGCTCGCGGGTCTGCCCGCGGAGCACCCGCTGGGTGCGGTGGTCCACTGCGCCGGTGTCCTGGACGACGGTGTGGTCACGGAACTCACCCCGGACCGGCTGGACGCGGTGCTCCGCCCGAAGGTCGAGGGCGCGTGGAACCTGCACGAGCTGACCAAGGACCTGGACCTGGACGCCTTCGTCCTGTTCTCGTCGGTGGTCGGTGTCCTGGGCTCCCCCGGTCAGGCCAACTACGCCGCCGCCAACTCCTTCCTGGACCAGCTCGCCGAACACCGCCGGTCCGCCGGACTCCCCGCCAAGTCCCTCGCGTGGGGCCTGTGGGAGGCCGGTATGGCCGACACCCTGGACGAGCAGGACCGGGCGCGGATGAACCGCGGCGGACTGGCGCCGATGCCCACCGAGCGGGCGCTCGGGCTCTTCGACTCGGCCCTCGCGACGGTACGAGCCGTGCTCGTGCCCGCCGGGGTCGATGTCTCCGGCGCACGCTCGCAGCGGGCTTCGATGCTGTCCCCGCTGCTCGCCGAACTGCTTCCGGCCCAGGCCCCGCCCGCCGAGCGCGGTGAGGAGGTGGACGAGTCCTCGCTGCGCCGGCAGCTGGCCGGCCGGTCCGAGGACGAGCAGCGCGAACTTCTCCTGGAGGTCCTGCGCAAGCACGTCGCGGCGGTCCTGGGCCACAGCTCGCCGCTGGTCATCGACCCCGAGAGCTCGTTCAAGGACCTCGGCTTCGACTCGCTCGCCGGTATCGAACTCCTCATGGTGCTGGGCGAGTCGCTGGGACTGCACCTGCCGTCCACGATGCTGTTCGACCACCCGACACCCGAGGCGCTGATCACGCACCTCAGGGACGAACTGGTCGACGACGAGGCCGTGTTGCCGCAGGACGCGGTGGAGACCGCCGTCGTAGCGGTGGTCCCGCGTGACGAAGACGACCCGATCGCCGTGGTCGGTATGGGCTGCCGTTACCCCGGTGGCGCCACCACGCCGGACGAGCTGTGGCGGCTGGTCACCGAGGGGGTGGACGCCATCGGCTCCTTCCCCGCCAACCGCGGCTGGGATCTTGAGGAGTTGTTCGACCCGGACCCCGATGTGCGCGGAAGGACCTATGCCCGTACGGGTGGGTTCCTGTACGACGCCGACCGGTTCGACGCCGAGTTCTTCGGGATCAGCCCCCGTGAGGCTCTCGCGCTCGACCCGCAGCAGCGGCTGCTTCTTGAGACCACGTGGGAGACGTTCGAGAACGCGGGCATCCGCCCCGACGCCCTGCGCGGCAAGCCCGTGGGTGTCTTCGCCGGTGTCGTCACCCAGGAGTACGGCTCCCTCGTCCACAAGGGCAGCGAGCCTGTCGACGGGTTCCTGCTGACGGGTACGACGGCGAGTGTCGCCTCCGGGCGAGTCGCCTACACGCTGGGTCTTGAAGGCCCGGCGGTCACCGTCGACACGGCGTGCTCGTCGTCGCTCGTCGCGATGCACCTGGCGTGCCAGTCGCTGCGGAACGGCGAGTCCACGATGGCTCTCGCCGGTGGCGCGACGGTCATGGCCAACCCGGGCATGTTCCTGGAGTTCAGCCGCCAGCGCGGGCTGGCGCCCGACGGCCGGTGCAAGTCGTTCGCCGGTGCGGCGGACGGCACCATCTGGGCCGAGGGCGCGGGCATGGTGCTCCTTGAGCGTCTGTCGGACGCGAAGGCCAACGGACACACGGTGCTCGCCGTGATCCGCGGCTCCGCCGTCAACCAGGACGGCGCCAGCAACGGGCTCACCGCCCCGAACGGTCCCTCTCAGCAGCGCGTCATCAAGGCCGCTCTCACCGGCGCGGGTCTGACCGCCGACCAGGTCGACGCGGTCGAGGCCCACGGCACCGGAACCCCGCTGGGCGACCCGATCGAGGCCCAGGCGCTTCTCGCCACCTACGGCCAGAACCGTGAAGAGCCGCTCTGGCTCGGTTCGTTGAAGTCCAACATCGGCCATGCCCAGGCCGCCGCCGGTATCGGCGGAGTCATCAAGATGATCCAGGCCATGCGCCACGGCACCCTGCCGCGGACGCTCCATGTGGACGAGCCCAGCCCGCACATCGACTGGACGTCGGGCAACGTACAGCTCCTCACCGAGGCCCGCGACTGGCCGGAGACCGGCCAGCCGCGCCGCTCCGCCGTCTCCTCCTTCGGCATCAGCGGCACCAACGCCCATGTCATCCTCGAACAGGCCCCGGTCACATCGGAGTCCACCGAGGACGACCAGGAGCAGGACGGCCCCCAGGCCGCCCTCATCCCGTGGCTCCTCTCCGCCAAGACGGAGCAGGCTCTCCGCGACCAGGCGCAGCAGCTGCGTACCTACCTCGAACTCAACCCCGAGGTACGACCGGACCGGGTCGCCCACGCGCTCGCCACCACCCGGGCCCAGTTCCCGTACCGGGCTGTGGTGTTCGGCGACGAGCACGCGGCGTTCGACCGCGTGCTGGGCGCGCTCACCCTCGGTGAGCCGTCCCCTGCGCTGGTCCGTGGCACGCCTCACCCCGGCAAGACCGCGTTCCTCTTCACGGGTCAGGGCGCGCAACGGCCCGGTATGGGCCGGGAGTTGCACGACACGTACCCGGTCTTCCGGGACACGTTCGACGAGGTCTGCACGACCCTCGACCGGCACCTGAACGCCGAAGTCCCGGTCAAGGACGTCGTCTTCGCCGACGATCCCACCCTGCTCAACCAGACCCGGTACACACAGTCCGCGCTCTTCGCCATCGAGACCGCGCTCTACCGCCTGGTCGAGTCGTTCGGCGTGACGCCGCAGTACCTGGCCGGCCACTCGATCGGTGAGATCGCGGCCGCGCACGTCGCGGGCATCTTCTCCCTCGATGACGCGTGCCGACTCGTCGCCGCCCGTGGGTCGTTGATGCAGGCCCTGCCCGCCAACGGCGCCATGATCTCGCTGCGCGCCACCGAGGGACAGATCGTCCCCCTCCTCGAAGGCCATGAGGACGAGGTCACGATCGCCGCGGTGAACGGGCCCAGCTCGATCGTCATCTCCGGTGACGAAGAGGCCGCCACGCGGATCGCCGACACGCTCGCCGAGACCGGAGTCAAGACGCGGCGGCTGACGGTGTCCCACGCGTTCCACTCGCCCCACATGGAGCCCATGCTGGACGAGTTCGAGCTCGTCGCGGGAGAGCTGATCTACCACACCCCGACGATCCCCATCGTCTCCGCCCTCAGCGGCGAGCTGGCCGATCACTACATCACCACTCCGCAGTACTGGGTCCAGCACGTCAGGGAGGCCGTCCGCTTCGCCGACGCGATCACGACCCTCGACCGGCTCGGGACCCGGCACTACCTCGAACTCGGCCCCGACCCCGTCCTGACCGCCATGGCGCAGGACAGCGTGCCGGACGACGTCGACGCCGTCCATGTCGCCACCCTGCACCGCGACCGGGACGAGAACCAGAGCTTCCTCACCGCTCTGGCCGCCGCACACGCCAACGGCGGACAGGTCCGCTGGACCCCCGTGATCGGCGAGAGCCCGACCCCCGCCCGGGGCCTGCCCACCTACCCCTTCCAGCGCCAGCACTACTGGCTGGAGCCGGCGAAGCCCACCTCGGGCGCCGACGGTCTGGGGCTGACGGCGACCAGTCATCCGGTGCTGACCACGCTGGCCGAACTCCCCGACGGCGGCGGGCACTTGTTCACCGGCCGTGTCTCCGGGAACGACCCGGACTGGGTGGCCGAGCACATCATCTTCGGGACGATGATCGTCCCCGGTGTGGCCTTCGTGGACCTCCTGCTCCACGCGGCACGCCATGTGGACTGCGAGCACATCGAGGAACTGACCCACCATGTGTTCCTCGCCGTGCCGGAGCGCGCCGCCCTCCAGCTGAGGCTCCTCGTCGAGCCCGCGGACAACTCGGGTCACCGGTCCTTCGCGTTCTACTCCCGGCCGGAGGACGTTCCGGTCGAGACCGACTGGACCCTCCACGCCACGGGTGTGCTGGGGGCCGAGCGCAGGGAAGTCCCCGCGGGTGCCGACTCGCTCAGGAACGAGGTCTGGCCGCCGGAGATCACGGACACCATGGAGGAGATGGACGTGGCGGAGTTCTACCGCCGCGTCACGGACGGGGGCTTCGGCTACGGGCCGCTGTTCCGCGGGCTCAAGAAGGCCTGGCAGGACGGCGACACGACGTACGCGGAAGTCTCCCTGCCCGCCGGATCGGATCCCGGTGACTACGGCATCCACCCGGGTCTGCTCGACTCGGCCCTCCAGCCGGCCGCGCTGATCATGGGCGAGACCGAGGCGGACGACTCCATCCGGGTACCGTTCTCCTGGGCCGGTGTGTCCCTCCACGCGACGGGGGCCGGCTCGCTGCGGATCCGCCACACGTGGACCACACCCGACACCGCGTCACTGGTCATCGCCGACCAGACGGGGACGCCGGTCATGACGATCGACTCCCTCGCCATGCGGACGGTCGGCGCCGACCAGCTCGCCGCCACCCGTGCTGCGGACGCCGGAGAGCTCTACAAGGTCGACTGGACCGACGTCCAGGCGGTCGATGACAAGACGCAGAGCGCCGGCGCCAAGTGGGCCGTGGTCGCCGACCCGGGCAACGCCCACGTCACCGCGGCACTCTCGCCGCTCGGCGCGGCGGTCGAGGTGGCGCCCGACGCCATCACGCTTCCGACGACGCCCGGAGACGACACCAGCAGGCCGGACGTGGTCTTCACCTGGTGCGTCTCCGAGCCCGGCGCCGACCCGGCGCGTACCGCCCGCACCTTCACGCACCGTGTACTCGGCCTCGTCCAGACGATCCTGGCCGACGAACGGCCGGACTCCCGGCTGGTGGTCCTCACCAGGGGCGCGATGTCCACGGGGACCGGCGGCGGGACCGACCTGGCCGGAGCGGCGGTCTGGGGACTGATCCGCACCGCGCAGACGGAACACCCCGACCGGTTCACCCTGATCGACCTCGACGGTTCGGACTCGTCCCTGCGGGCCCTCTCGGCCGCTCTCGCCACCGACGAGCCCCAACTGGCCGTGCGCGACGGCCGGCTTCTCGCCCCTCGCCTCGCCCGTGCCGGCGCGAACTCCGCCGGCTCCGACGCCACGTCCGACTCCGCGCCGACCGCGTCCACGGCGCCGTTCGACCCGGAGAAGACGGTCCTCATCACCGGCGGCACCGGCGCGCTGGGCACGCTCCTCGCCCGGCACCTGGTCACCGAACACGGTGTGAAGAAGCTGCTGCTCACGAGCAGGCGCGGACGTACGGCAGGCAGCACGATCACCGAAGAGCTGGCCGAACTCGGCGCCGAGGTCACGATCGCCGCCTGCGACACGGCCGACCGGGAGTCGCTGGAGACACTGCTGGCGAGCCTGCCGGACGAGCACCCGCTCGGCGCGGTGGTCCACTGCGCCGGCACTCTGGACGACGGCATCGTCACGGCGCTGACCCCGGAGCGGCTGGACGGGGTGCTCCGCCCGAAGGTGGACGGCGCGTGGAACCTGCACGAGCTGACCCGCGACCTGGACCTGAACGCCTTCGTCATGTTCTCGTCGGTGGTCGGAGTCCTGGGCTCTCCCGGACAGTCCAACTACGCGGCGGCGAACGTCTTCCTCGACGAACTCGCCGAGCACCGCCGGTCCGCCGGACTCCCCGCCAAGTCCCTCGCGTGGGGCCTGTGGGAGAGCGGTATGGCCGACACCCTGGACGAGCAGGA
Organism: Streptomyces sp. NPDC058665; assembly: GCF_042714995.1. Classification (NCBI taxonomy): domain Bacteria; kingdom Bacillati; phylum Actinomycetota; class Actinomycetes; order Kitasatosporales; family Streptomycetaceae; genus Streptomyces; species Streptomyces sp. NPDC058665. Next base: position 64,724 of record NZ_JBHXRX010000040.1, on the reverse strand, counting down.
CCAGGCGCGCATGAACCGCGGCGGCCTGCTGCCGATGCCCGCCGACCAGGCACTCGGGCACTTCGACGCGGCGCTCGAAGCCGCTCAGGTCGTGGTCGTCCCGGCCAAGCTCGACCTGGCCGGGCTGCGGGCCCGCGCAGCGACGACTCCCGTCGCGCCGGTCTTCCGGGGCCTGGTCCGTACGCCGCTGCGCAGCGCCGCCCAGTCGGCGGGCGCCGGGGCAGAGGTCGGAGCCCTCGGGCAGGCGATCGCCGGCCGTCCGGAGGCCGAGCAGGACAAGATCATCCTTGACTTCCTGCGCAACCACGTGGCCACCGTCCTCGGACACGGATCGCCCAACTCGATCGACCCGGTGCACTCGTTCAAGGAGCTCGGGTTCGACTCGCTCAGCTCGGTGGAGCTGCGCAACTCGCTCAACAAGGCGTCCGGGATGCGACTCCCGTCCACGCTGCTCTTCGACTACCCCACCCCCACGGTGCTGGCCGGCTACATCCGGAGCCAGCTGGTGGGCAGCGGGCAGGCCGAGGCGGGCACGCAGGTGGCGCGCCGCACCACGCGAAGCGCGTCGTCGCGGAGCGACGCGGCCGACCCGATCGTGATCGTGGGTATGGGCTGCCGCTTCCCCGGCGCGGACACGCCCGAGGCGCTGTGGCAGCTGGTCGTGGACGAGCGTGACGCCGTGGGTGCCTTCCCGGCCAACCGTGGCTGGGACATCGAGAACCTCTTCGACGCCGACCCGGACGTACGCGGGAAGTCGTACGCCAGTGAGGGCGGGTTCCTCTACGACGCCGACCGGTTCGACCCCGAGTTCTTCGGGATCAGCCCCCGTGAGGCCCTCGCGCTCGACCCGCAGCAGCGGCTCCTCCTGGAGACGACATGGGAGACGTTCGAGAACGCGGGCATCCGCCCCGACGCCCTGCGCGGCAAGCCGGTCGGCGTCTTCGCCGGTGTCGCGGCGGCGGAGTACGTCTCGCTCACCCACCAGGGTGCCGAACCCGTCGAGGGTTACCTGCTGACGGGTACGACGTCGAGCGTGGCCTCGGGACGTATCTCGTACACGCTGGGTCTTGAAGGCCCGGCGGTCACCGTCGACACGGCGTGCTCGTCGTCGCTCGTCGCGATGCACCTGGCCTGCCAGTCGCTGCGGAACGGCGAATCAACCATGGCTCTCGCCGGTGGCGCCACGATCATGGCCAACCCCGGCATGTTCATGGAGTTCAGCCGCCAGCGCGGGCTGGCGCCCGACAGCCGCGCCAAGTCGTACGCGGGCGCCGCCGACGGCACCATCTGGGCCGAGGGCGCGGGCATGGTCCTGCTTGAGCGTCTGTCGGACGCCAAGGCCAACGGACACACGGTGCTCGCGGTCATCCGCGGCTCCGCCGTCAACCAGGACGGCGCCAGCAACGGGCTCACCGCCCCGAACGGTCCGTCCCAGCAACGGGTCATCAACGCCGCTCTCGCCGGCGCCGGGCTCAGCCCCGACCAGGTCGACGCGGTCGAAGGACACGGCACCGGAACGCCGCTCGGTGACCCCATCGAGGCCCAGGCGCTCCTCGCGACGTACGGACAGAATCGTGAAGAGCCCCTGTGGCTCGGTTCGTTGAAGTCGAACATCGGGCACGCCCAGGCCGCCGCCGGCATCGGCGGAGTCATCAAGATGATCCAGGCCATGCGCCACGGGACACTCCCCCGGACGCTCCACGTGGACGAGCCGAGCCCCCAGATCGACTGGGAGTCCGGCAATGTGCAGCTCCTCACGGAGGCGCGCGCCTGGCCCGAGACCGACCACCCGCGCCGCTCGGCCGTCTCCTCCTTCGGCATCAGCGGCACCAACGCCCACCTCATCCTTGAGGAAGCGCCCACCGCGACCCACCCGGAGCCGGTGCGTGACACCGAGCCGACGGTCGGCACGGTGCCCTGGTTCCTGTCCGCCAAGACCGAACAGGCGCTCCGCGACCAGGCGTCGCAGTTGAGCGTGTACCTCGAAAGCGACACCGAGGCACGCCCGGACCAGGTCGCCCACGCGCTCGCCTCGACACGGTCCCAGTTCCAGCACCGTGCGGTGGTCGTCGGTGACGGTCGTGACGAACTCCTCGCGGGTCTGCGCTCGTTGAGCGAGGGCGAGACCTCTCGCACCGTCGTCACCGGAACGGCACGCCCGGGGGGCACCGCGTTCCTCTTCACGGGACAGGGTGCGCAGCGGGCCGGTATGGGACGGGAGTTGTACGAGACGTACCCGGTGTTCCGGGAGGCGTTCGACGAGGTGTGCACCAGGCTCGATGAGCATCTGGACGCTGAAGTCCCGGTCAGGGACGTCGTGTTCGCGGACGACCCGGAGCTGCTGAACCAGACCCGGTACACACAGTCCGCGCTCTTCGCCATCGAGACCGCGCTCTACCGCCTGGTGGAATCGTTCGGCGTCACACCGCACCACCTGGCCGGGCACTCCATCGGTGAGATCACCGCCGCACACGTAGCCGGCATCTTCACCCTCGACGACGCGTGCCGACTCGTCGCGGCTCGTGGGTCGTTGATGCAGGCCCTGCCCGCCAACGGCGCCATGATCTCGCTGCGCACCACCGAGGAGCAGGTCCTCCCGCTCCTCGAAGGCCACGAGCACCACGTCACCATCGCCGCCGTCAACGGCCCCAACTCGATCGTCATCTCCGGCGACGAAGAAGCGGCCACCCAGATCGCCGCCACCCTCGCCGAAACCGGGGTCAAGACGAAGCGTCTGACGGTGTCCCACGCGTTCCACTCCCCCCACATGGACCCCATGCTCGCGGAGTTCGAACGTGTCGCCGTCGACCTGACCTACCACACCCCGACCATCCCGATCGTCTCCGCCGTCACCGGCGAACTCGCCGATCACCACATCACCACCGCGCCCTACTGGGTCCAACACGTCCGCGACGCCGTCCGCTTCGCCGACACCATCCGCACCCTCGACGGGCTCGGCACCCGCCACTACCTCGAACTCGGACCGGACCCGGTCCTCACCACCCTCGCCAACGAGACCCTCAGCGCCACCGACGGCACCCAGACCGCCACGCCCACGTCCGTACTGCGCAAGGGGCACCCCGAGGGCAGCACGCTCCTCGCCGCCCTCGCCACCGCGCACACGGCAGGCGCCCCCGCCGACCTCACCGCTCACCTCCCGGCCCGTCAGACCCACCCGAACCTGCCCACCTACCCCTTCCAGCGCCAGCGCTACTGGCTGGACCAGGCAAGTCCCGCCGCCAAGGCCCAGAACAGCTCGGGGCATCCCCTCCTCACGGCGGCGATTCCGCTCCCCGACGGGGAAGGCGCGGTGTTCACCGGCCGGGTCTCGCTCAAGGCGCAGCCCTGGCTGCGGGACCACGTGGTGCACGGAACGGTCGTGCTGCCGGGTGTCGCCTTCGTGGATCTCCTGCTGCACGCCGGCGGGTACGTCGACTGCGACCAGATCGAAGAGCTCACGCACCACGCGTTCCTGGCCGTGCCCGAGCAGGGTGGCCGGGAGCTGCGAGTGACCGTGGGTGCCGCGGACGAGGGCGGGCGGCGACCGTTCTCCCTCTACTCCGCGCCGGAGAGCGAGGTCGCCGAGGAGTCGGCCGAGTGGACGCGCCACGCCAGTGGCTTCCTCACCGGTTCGGCGCCTGAGCCCGACTTCGATCTGACGGTGTGGCCGCCCGCCGAGGGCGAGGCCGTCGAGATGGAGGAGTTCTACCGCGGCTTCATCGGGCGCGGATACGACTACGGGCCGCTGTTCCAGGGCTTCAAGGCGGGCTGGCGGGTCGGCGAGACCCTCTACGCGGAGATCGCGCTGCCGGAGGGCACGGACCCGGAGGCGTACGGGATTCACCCCGCGCTCCTCGACTCGGCACTGCACCCGCTGATGCTGTTCTGGTACGGCTCGGACGCCGTGCGGCTGCCCTTCTCCTGGAGCGGTGTGGCTCTGCACGCCTTCGGCCCGTCCCGGCTGCGGGTGCGGCTGACCCGCTCCGAGCGGGATCTGATGTCGCTGGCCGTCGCCGATCCCACCGGCGCTCCCGTACTGACCATCACGGGTCTGTCGATGCGTGAGGTCGCCTCCGACCAGGTCGCCGCCGCCCGTGCCCAGCAGAGCAACGCCCTGTACGAGATGGGCTGGAGCCCCCTCGCCGCGCCGGCGTCGGCCGACGCCGGACGGTGGGCCGGACTCGGCCTGACGGATCTGACAGCGTCGCTCCGCGGGGCCGGGACCGACGTGGTGGACCACTCCACTCTCGCCACGCTGAGCGGGCCCGCGTCGAACGGTGCCCGGCCGCCGCGGATCGTGCTGGCCGGACCCGGCCGCTTCGACGGCGACGACCTGGCGGCGCACACCCACACCTCGGTGGACGAACTGGTCAAGCTGATCCGGGACTTCGTCTCGGACGACGCCCTCACCGACTCGCGCCTGGTGGTGGTGACCCGCAACGCGGTGGCCACGGCCGACGGCGAGCAGGTGCCCGACCCGGCCGGGACCGCGGTATGGGGTCTGATGCGGACGGCGGGGTCGGAGTATCCCGACCGGTTCGTGGTCGTCGACATCGACGGCTCGGACGCCACACTCGCCGCCCTCCCGGCGGCGCTCGCCACGGGAGAGCCGCAACTGGCCATCCGTGAGGGCGAGTTGCGCGTACCACGACTGGTGCACGCGACGCTGCCCACGCAGGAGGACGGCGGGGACGCCGAAGTCACCGGTGCCGGGTTCGCCCCCGAGGGGACCGTACTCATCACCGGCGGCACCGGAACCCTCGGCGGCCTGCTGGCCCGGCACCTGGTCGAGCGGCACGGCGTACGGCATCTGCTCCTGACGAGCCGGCGTGGCCCGGCCGCGGACGGGGCTGCGGAGCTGACCGCGGAGCTGAAGGCGCTGGGCGCCGAGGTCAGCGTCGCTTCCTGCGACACGGCGGTCGCCGAGGAGGCGGCCGGGCTTCTGAAGTCGATTCCCGACGCGCACCCGCTGACCGGTGTGTTCCACACGGCCGGTGTCCTCGACGACGCCGCGCTCGCCTCGCTGACGCCGGAGCGGCTGTCGGCGGTGATGCGGCCGAAGGTCGACGGGGCCTACCACCTGCACCAGCTGACCGAGTCCATGGACCTGGCTGCGTTCGTCCTGTTCTCCTCCGCGGCCGGCGCGATCGGCAACCCCGGTCAGGCCAACTACGCGGCGGCGAACACCTTCCTGGACGGGCTCGCGTCCCACCGCCGGGGACGGGGCCTGCCGGCCCTCTCGCTGGCCTGGGGCCTGTGGGCGCAGACCAGTGAGCTGACGGCGGGTCTGGACCCGGTCGGACGGGCGCGGCTGGACCGCGGCGGCATCGGCGCGATGCCCACGGCGCAGGCGCTCGCCCTGCTCGATGTGGCGCTCGCCTCGGACCGGACGCTGCTGGTGCCCGCCAAGCTCAACCTCGCCCGGCTGGGCGACGGCGACGCCCCGGTCCCGCCGGTCCTGCACGGACTGGTCCGCCCCCGCGGGCGGCGTGCCGCGGCCCAGGACGGCGCCACGGCGCCGAACGCGCTGAGGCAGCGGCTCGCCTCCCAGGACGAGGCCGCGCAGCTGGACATCCTGCTCACCTACATCCACGGCCAGGTCGCCGCGGTCCTCGGCCACGGTTCGCCGGACGCCATCGACCCCGACAGCGGGTTCCTGGACATGGGGCTCGACTCGCTCACCACGGTCGAGTTCCGGAACAACCTCAACCAGGCCACCGGTCTGCGGCTGCCTCCCACCACGCTGTTCGACTACCCCACACCGGTTCAGCTGGCCACCATGCTCCGCGCGGAGCTGGCACCCGAGGGGGCCGAGGGCGCCCCGGACGAGGTCCCGCAGGCGCTGGTCGCCGAGCTGGACAGGCTGGAAGGCAGTCTCGGGACCGTGGCGCCCGGCGCCCGTACCGCGGTCGTGGCACGGATGCAGGCTCTCCTGCAGAAGCTGGACGGCCTGGACGACGCCGAACGGCAGGGAACGAACGTCGCGATCGAGAGCGCGACGGACGACGATCTCTTCGACTTCATCGACAACGAGCTGGGGCTCTCATGACTCGGCACACGACTCGGCAAAGGAGCGGCGTCGCATCATGAACGAGGACAAGCTGCGCGAGTACCTCAAGCGGGTGACCACTGATCTTCAGCGGACCCGTCAGCGGCTGGCCGAGGTGGAGTCGCGGGACAGCGAGCCCATCGCGGTCGTGGGCATGGCCTGCCGGTTCCCCGGCGGGGCCGGTACGCCCGAGGAGCTGTGGGAGCTGGTCGCGGAGGGCCGGGACGCGGTCGGTCCGTTCCCGGACAACCGGGGCTGGGACCTGGAGGAGCTGTACGACGCCGATCCGAACGCGTCCGGGAAGACGTACGCCCGTGAGGGCGGCTTCATCTACGACGCGGACCGGTTCGACTCGGAGTTCTTCGGCATCAGCCCCCGTGAGGCCCTGGCCCTCGACCCCCAGCAGCGGCTGCTGCTTGAGATCACGTGGGAGACCCTGGAGAGCGCGGGGCTGGCGCCGGCCGAGCTGCGCGGCAGCCGTACCGGGGTGTTCAGCGGGGTCTCCGGGCACGAGTACGCGTCGCTGATCCACCAGGGTCCCGAGGATGTCGAGGGTCACCTGCTGACCGGCAACACCCTCAGCGTGGCCTCCGGGCGGATCGCGTACACGCTCGGTCTGGAGGGTCCGGCGGTCACGGTCGACACGGCGTGTTCCTCCTCGCTGGTGGCGCTTCACCTGGCCTGCCAGTCGCTGCGGAACGGCGAGTCCACCATGGCCCTGGCCAGTGGCGCGGCGGTGATGCCGACGCCGGGGATGTTCGTGGAGTTCAGCCGTCAGCGCGGGCTCGCGCCCGACGGCCGGTGCAAGTCGTTCGCGGGCGCCGCCGACGGCACCATCTGGGCCGAGGGCGCGGGTGTCGTGCTGCTGGAGCGTCTGTCGGACGCCGAGGCCAACGGCCACCGTGTGCTGGCCGTCATCCGTGGCTCGGCGGTCAACCAGGACGGCAAGAGCAGCCAGTTGAGCGCGCCCAACGGGCCGGCCCAGCAGCGGGTCATCCAGGCGGCGCTGGCCGTCGCCGGGCTCACCCCCGACCAGGTCGACGCGGTCGAAGGGCATGGCACGGGAACGCCCCTCGGTGACCCGATCGAGGCCCAGGCGCTCCTCGCCACGTACGGCCAGAGCCATGGGGCCGAACAGCCCTTGTGGCTGGGGTCGTTGAAGTCGAACATCGGGCACGCCCAGGCCGCCGCCGGTATCGGCGGGGTCATCAAGATGATCCAGGCCATGCGCCACGGCACGCTGCCCCGCACGCTCCACGTGGACGAGCCCAGTCCGCAGATCGACTGGACCACCGGCAACGTGCGGCTTCTGACCGAGGCGCGTGCCTGGCCGGAGACCGACCACCCGCGCCGCTCGGCCGTCTCCTCCTTCGGCATCAGCGGCACCAACGCCCACCTCATCCTTGAGGAAGCTCCCGCTCCGGCCGATCAGGCGCCCGGCACGACGCCGGAGGCCACCACGGTCCCCTGGCTCCTGTCGGCCAAGACCGAACAGGGCCTGCGCGACCAGGCGCAGCGCCTGGTCGACCATGTCACCGAGCACCCGGATCTGCGGCCCGCCGACATCGCGTACTCCCTGGTCGCCACGCGCACCACCTTCGAGCACCAGGCCGCCGTGGTCGGTGCCACCCGGGACGAACTGGTCGAGAGTCTGCGGACGCTCGCTCAGGACTCCGGCGCCGCTTCCCTCCAAGGGCACTCCCGCTCGAAGAAGGTCGCCTTCCTCTTCACGGGCCAGGGTGCCCAGCACCCGGGCATGGGACGGGGGCTCTACGACGCGTACCCGGTCTTCCGGGAGGCGTTCGACGAGGTGTGCGCGAATCTGGACCGGCATCTGAAGGCCGAAGTCCCGGTCAAGGACGTCGTGTTCGCCGACGACCCCACGCTGCTCAACCAGACCCGGTACACCCAGCCCGCCCTCTTCGCCTTCCAGACGGCCCTCACCCGGCTCCTGGCCGCCGACTTCGGCGTCACCCCGACGCATCTCATCGGTCATTCGATCGGTGAGATAGCCGCGGCCCACACGGCGGGGATCCTCTCCCTGGACGACGCCTGCCGGCTGGTCGCCGCGCGCGGCTCGCTGATGCAGGCCCTGCCCGGCGGCGGCGCCATGCTCGCCGTCGAGGCGACCGAGGAGGAGGTGGTCCCGCACCTCACCGAGCGGGTGGGCATCGCCGCCGTCAACGGCACCCGTTCCGTCGTCGTCTCCGGCGACGAGGAGGACGTCGACACCATCGGCCTGGAGTTCACGGCGCAGGGGCGGCGCACCCGCCGGCTGACCGTGAGCCATGCCTTCCACTCCCCGCACATGGACCCGATACTCGGGGACTTCCACGACATCGCCGGGACGCTCACGTACCACGCGCCCCGTATCCCCCTCGTCTCCACCGTGACCGGCCGTCCGGCGGGCTCCGAGATCATCGGCGCCGCCTACTGGACCGATCACATCCGCAACACCACCCGCTTCCTCGACGGGCTCAACCAGCTCCAGGAGCAGGGCATCACCACCTTCCTGGAGATCGGCCCGGACGGCGTACTCACCGCGCTCACCCGCTCGGCGCTGCCGAACGCCACCGCCGTACCGCTGCTGCGGCCGAACCTTCCCGAGCCCGCCACCCTCCTGGGCGGTCTCGTCCAGGCCCATGTATGCGGTACGGCCGTCGACTGGAAGGGGTTCCTGGCGGGGCGCGGTGCGCGGGCGGTCAGCCTTCCCACGTACGCCTTCCAGCGCCGCCGCCACTGGCTGGAGGTGCCCGACCCGGCCGGCTCGGCCGCGGGTCTCGGCCTGGAGCCCGCCTCGCATCCGCTGCTGGCCACGGCCACCGAACTCCCGGACGGTACGCGACTGTTCACCGGCCGGGTGACGCTGGCGGGCCACGCGTGGCTCGCCGACCACACCGTCATGGGGACCGTCATCCTCCCGGGCACGGCCTTCGTGGAGCTCGCGCTGCACGCCGCGCAGACGGTGGGTCTGGACGAGATCGCGGAGCTCGTCCTGAACGCGCCCATCACCTTCGGGTCGCAGTCGGCCGCTCTTGTCCAGGTGATCGTGGGGCCTGACGACCGGTCGGCGGGCCGCTCGCTCGTCATCAGGTCACGCTCGGAGGAGGACCACTCCTGGACCGACAACGCGACGGGCACCCTGAGCGCCCTCACAGCGGTGGCCTGACGCTCGAAGCCCGCGACCGGCAGCCGTCCACGATGCCCGAAAGGGCGTGGGCGGCTGCCGGTCTTTGTGCCGCGCTCAGGTCCTCCACCCCCGGGCACGAAAACGTCCTCCCTCCCCGCGAGCCGCGGGGAGGGAGGACGTCGGAGGGTCTATCAGGCGAAGCGGAGCGGGCTGAACGGCGCCGCCGATTCGTGCGGCGTGGTGTCCGTCAGGTACGAAGCCATGATCGAGGCCGTGATGGGAGTGAGCTGCACACCCATCCGGAAGTGGCCGGAGGCCATGTACACGTCCGGAACCACGGTCGGGCCCATGACCGGGAGCCCGTCGGGCGACGCGGGCCGCAGCCCGGCGCTGATCTCCGCGAAGCGCAGGGAGCCGGCGCCCGGGATGACCTTGGTGACGCGGGCCAGCAGGCTCTGGGTGCCCTCGGCGGTGACGGTCTCGTCGTAACCGGCCTCCTCGTACGTGGAGCCGATGACGAGTTCGCCGTCCAGACGGGGCACCAGGTAGAGGGAAGCGCCGCCCGTGGACAGGGCCCGGGAGGTGAGGTTGAGCAGCGGCGTGTCGGAGTGCAGACGGAGGATCTGGCCCTTGACGGGACGGATCTCCGGGATCGCGCCCTCGGGCAGGCCCTCGATCTGGTGCGTCCAGCAGCCGGCGGCCAGCACGACACGGTCGAAGGGGACCTTGTCGCCGTTGTCGAGGACGACGGTGTGGTCCTCGACGCGGGTGGCGCCCCTGCGGATGACGGTGCCGCCCAGGGCCTCGATCGCGGTGATCAGCGCGGGCTGGAGGACGCGCGGGTCGACGGCTCCGTCGTCCGGCATCAGCACCCCGGCGAGCACGGGCCCGAAGGCCGGCTGAAGCTTGGCGCACTCCTCGGGGGTGAGGCGTTCGGTGCGGATGCCGAGCGACTCCTGGAAGGCGTGCTGCTGGTCGAGGTCGCGCAGGGCGTCCTCGTCGAACGCGGCGTCCAGCACGCCGTCCCGGCGGAAGCCGGAGGGGGCGAACTCCTCCAGCTCGGCGAAGAAGGACGGGATGAGGTCGCGGGAGGCCAGGCAGAGGCGCAGCAGCTCCTCCTGGTCGTAGAGCTGTCCGCTGTGACCGGGGAGCATGCCGGCGGAGGCGTGGGACGCCTTGGTGCCAGGGGCCGGGTCGATCACCGTGACGGAGACGCCCTGACGCGCGGCGCGCCACGCGGTGGCCAGGCCGATGACGCCGCCGCCGACGACGACAACAGTTTTCATGAATTGCTCTCCTGGAGAAGTCGACGCAGATGGGAGGCCAGACCTGCGGGTGTCGGATGGTCGAAGACGAGGGTCGCGGGGAGCCGCAGCCCGGTGGCGGCCGCCAGATGGCGGCTGAGTTCGAGGTTGCCGATGGAGTCCAGGCCGATCTCGCCGAACTCCCGCTCGGGGTCGATGTCGTCGGCGCTGTCGTAGCCGAGGACGGTGGCTGCCACGGCGCGGACGAACTCCACGGCAGCGGCGTCGCGTTCGTCGTCGGGCAGGTCGGCGAGACGGCTGACGAGCGTGTCGGTCACGGCGTGCTTGCCGGTACGGGCGGGCGCCAGCTCTTCCAGGACGGGCGGGATGTCGCCGGTGAGGCCCGCCTCGTTGAGCCGGACCGGCGAAAGGACCGCGTCGTCGCCGGCGAGGGCCACGTCGAAGAGGGCCAGGCCCTGGTCGTACCCGAGGGGGGCGAAGCCGGAGCGCTTCATGCGGTTGCGGTCGGCGGCCGACAGGTCGGAGCCCATGCCGCCCTCGCTCTCCCACAGGCCCCAGGCGAGGGACACGCCCTGGAGACCGTGGGTGCGGCGGTGGTGCGCGAGTGCGTCGAGTACGGCGTTGGCGGCGGCGTAGTTGGCCTGTCCGGCGTTGCCGGCCAGCCCCGCCACGGACGAGAACATCACGAACACGCAGTCCGGGTCCCGGATCAGCTCGTGCAGATGCAGCGCGGCGTCGACCTTGGGGCGCAGGACCTTGTCGAGTCCGCGCGGGGTGAGGGTGCCGACCGCGGCGTCCGCCAGGACACCGGCGGTGTGGATGACGGCGGACGGCGCGGGGATGTCGGCCAGCGCGCGCTCCAGCGACGGCCGGTCGGCGGCGTCGCAGGCGACGACGTCGGCGCGGGCGCCCAACTCGGTGAGTTCGGCGACGAGTTCGGCGGCGCCGGGGGCGTCGGGGCCGCGGCGGCTGAGCAGCACGAGGTGTTTGACGTCGTGTCGGGTGACCAGGTGCCGGGCGAAGAGACGGCCCAGCGCTCCGGTGCCGCCGGTGATCACCACGGTGCCGGTGAGGCTCTTACGGCCCTGCGGGGGCGGGGACCGTACAAGGCGGGGCCGCAGCAGCGCGCCCTGGCGTACGGCGAGTTGCGGCTCGTCGGAGGCCACGGCGGCGGCCAGGGCTCGGCCGGAGTTTCCGGGGTCGTCCACGTCGACCAGGACGAAGCGGCCGGGGTGTTCGGACTGCGCGCTGCGCAGCAGACCCCAGACGGCGGCGCCCGACACGTCGGACAGGTCCTCCCCCGCGCGGGCCGCGACGGCTCCGCTGCTGACGAGGACGAGCCGGGACTTGGCCAGGCGGTCGTCGGCCAGCCACTCCTGTACGAGCATCAGGGCGCGCTGGGCGGCCGAGCGCACCGGCGAGTCCTCGTCCGTGCAGGAGACGACGACCACGTCGGGCACCGAAGTGCCCTCGCGCAGCACGGAGTCGAGCTCGCGCAGCGAGGGGTAGGAGTCGAACGAGCGGCGGGTGGCCTTGAGCGCGCCGGTGAGTCCGATGCGGTCGGTGCCGAGGAATCCCCAGTGCCGCTGGTCGGCGTGGTCGGACTGCTGGACGACGGACTTCCACGCGACGCGCAGCAGTTGGGTGCGCTGGGCCGCGGCGTCGAGCTGGTCGGCGGTGACGGCGCGCCTGACGAGGGTGCCGACCGTGGCGACGGGTTCGCCGTCGTCGCCGGTGAGCGCGAGGGAGACGCCGCCGTCGCCGGGGACGGTGTGGATACGGACGGCGCGGACGCCCGCCCGGTGGACGCGTATCCCCCGCAGCGCGAAGGGCAGGAACGTCCTGTCGTCGCGTTCGAGGTCCGGCACCAGCGCGGCCTGGAGCGCGGTGTCGAGCAGCGCCGGGTGGATGAGGTAGTCGTCGCTGCCCGCCGCGCTGTCGAGCGCGGAGTCGGCGTAGACCTCGTCGCCGTGCGACCACACCGACCGCAGGCCCCGGAACGCGGGCCCGTACTGGAGCCCGCGGTCGGCGAAGCGGCTGTAGAGGTGCTCGATGTCGACCTCCAGGACTCCGTCAGGAAGCCCGGGGCGTTCTGCTTTGCTCATTGTCGCTTCCTTCGCGAAGTCCGGACGGGGGTCAGATCACGGGCGGGTTGGTGACGGCGGCGGTGACCTCGCCGTTGCTCTCGCCACCGTGCTCGTCGGCGTAGTGGCAGCGGGTCCGCAGGATCACCAGGGCTTCGCGCAGGTCGTTGGCGTCCCACTCGGCGATGTCGACGATCTCGATCTCGCCCTTGAAGCGGCGCCCGCGCATGGCCTTGCGGAAGGTGCTCTTGAAGTCGGTGATGAACACGTCGGCGAGCTGACGGGTCCAGAACTGGTCGAGCGTCCACCGGGAGAAGGGCTCGACCAGCGATTCCTTCACCGACTTGGCCATCAGGTAGTAGGCCATCTGGTTGAAGCAGATGTTGAACTCGACCGAGTTGAAGTGCCCGGTGTCGTCGATGTAGCAGGACTCGGGGATCTCGAAGGTGCACGCGGCGGTCAGTCGTCCGCCGTCGCGGGGGTCGCCCGCCGAGGTGACGGTGGCCGAGGTGAGGTACTCGCACCGCTTGGCCCGGTAGGGGGTCAGCACACGGTGGAGCAGTTCCTCGTCGGTGGCGAACACGCTCCGGTCGGTGTCGTCGAGCAGCTGGGTCATGAGGATTCTCCTGATCGTCGCGCGGTGCGGAGCAGTTCGGCCAGGTCCATGTTCTGGATCGCCGCGGTGCGGTCCTCGGTGGGCTCGGCCGGCTCCGGCTCGGGTTCCGGTTCGTTGATCGCCATTTCCTCAAGGAGGTGCCTGGTGAGCACGAGCGCCGTGGGGTGGTCGAAGACGATCGTGGCGGACAGGCGCTCTCCGACGGCCTCACCGAGGCCGTTGCGGAACTTCACGGCGGCGAGTGAGTCGAAGCCCATGTCGCGGAACGACCGTTCGGCGTCGACCTCGTCGGCGTCGGCGAAGCCGAGGGTGGCGGCGGCTTGGGCGCGGACCACGTCGAGCAGTGCCTGTTCGCGGCGGGTCGGCGTCAGCCGGGCCAGCCGGTCGCGCAGGCTCTCGGCGGGCTCCGGCGTCGGCGCGGCGACATCGACGACGCGGCGGGCCGGGCCGCGTACCAGATCGCGCATCAGATACGGCACGTCGGCGCGGCTCTGGCCGCTCAGATCGAGCCGGACAGGGGCCAGGAAGGCCCTGTCGAGCGCTCCGGCCGCGTCCAGCATCGCCAGGCCCTCCTGGGAGGCGATGGGCAGGACGCCGTCGTTCTCCATGACGGCCACGTCGGCCTCGGCCAGTTCGCCGGTCATGCCGCTGGCCTCCTCCCACAGTCCCCAGGCGAGCGACTGCGCGGGCAGCCCGTTCGCGCGCCGGTGGGCGGCGAGGCCGTCGAGGAAGGTGTTCGCGGCGGCGTAGTTGCCCTGGCCCGCGCCTCCGGTCACGCCGGCGGCCGACGAGAACAGGACGAACGCCGACAGGTTCTGGTCCGCGGTGAGTTCGTGCAGGTTCAGCGCCGCGTCGACCTTGGGACGCATCACCGCGGCAAGCTTCTCCGGTGTCAGCGAGGAGATGATCCCGTCGTCGAGGACGCCCGCGGTGTGGACGACTCCGGCGACGGTGCGGTCCTTCAGTACGGCGGCCAGCGCGTCGCGGTCGGCGGTGTCGCAGGCGACCACCTCGACCTGGGCGCCCAACTCGGTGAGTTCGGCGGACAGTTCGGCGGCGCCGGGTGCGGCCGGGCCGCGCCGGCTGGTGAGCAACAGGTCGGTGACGCCGTGGGTGGTGACCAGGTGCCGGGCGACGAGGCTGCCCAGGGTGCCGGTGCCTCCGGTGATCAGTACGGTGCCGGGCCGGTCGCCGAAGACGGTGACGGCGGTGCCCCGCTCACCGGTGACCCGGGTGAGACGGGGGCGGAGGATCACCTCGTCACGGATGGCGAGCTGTGCCTCGCCGGTGGCGACCGACGGGCCGAGGTCGATGGCGGTGTCGTCGGCGCCCGGGTCCAGGTCGATCAGGACGACGCGACCGGGGTTCTCCGTCTGGGCGCTGCGGACGAGGCCCCAGACCGCCGCTCCGGCGAGATCGGTGACGTCCTCGCCGCCGGCGGAGACGGCTCCCCGGGTGACGACGGCCAGTACGGCGTCCTCGGCGCCGTCCTCCAGCCAGGACCGGAGGACACCGAGTGCCGTAGCGGTCTCGGTGTGGACCGCTTCGGCGCTGTCGCCGCCCACGCAGCGGTGCACGACCGTGCGGGGGCCGGACTCGCCCGGTGCGGCGGGGGCCCAGACGAGCTCGAACAGCGAGTCGTCGTACGCGCCTGCCTGGGTGAGCCCGCCGGCGGCCACCGGCCGCAGGACGAGCGACTCGACGGACGCGACGGGGCGGCCGGCGGTGTCGGTGAGGCGCAGCGCCACCTCGTCCTCGCCCAGGCGGGTCATCCGCAGCCTGAGTGCCGCCGCGCCCGACGCGTGCAGGTCGACCCGGGTCCAGGCGAACGGCAGCGTGACGCGTTCGGCGTCGGTGGCCAGCAGCGCGGTGGCGTGCAGGGCGGCGTCGAGTACGGCCGGGTGCAGCCCGAACCGCTGGGCCTCGCCGGCCGCCCGCTCGGGCAGCGCGATGTCCGCGAACACCTCGTCACCGGAGCGCCAGGCGGCGCGCATTCCCTGGAACACCTCGCCGTAGACGAGGCCGTCCGCGGAGATGGGCTCGTAGAAGCCGGTGAGGTCGAGGGGTTCGGCGCCGGGCGGCGGCCAGGCGGCCGGCTCGGGGGCCGGTTCGGCAGCGGCGTCGGCGAGGGTGCCCTGGGCGTGCCGGGTCCAGACGGCTTCGACGGGGGCGTTCTCGGGCCGCGAGTGGATGGACACGGTGCGCAGGTCGGCGTCCACGACGACCTGGATGGCGACGCCGCCGCGTTCGGGCACGGCGAGGGGCGCCTCCAGGGTCAGCTCCTCCACACGTCCCCGGCCGACCTCGTCGCCGGCCCGGACGGCCAGTTCCACAAAGCCCGATCCGGGGAACAGCATGGTGCCGCCGACGACATGGTCCGCGAGCCACGGCTGTGCCGAGAGCGAGAGCCGTCCGGTGAGCAGCACTCCCCCGGCGCCGGCGAGCGGCACCGCCGCGCCGAGCAGCGGGTGGTCGGCGGGGAGCTGTCCGATGCCGATGGCGTCACTGGGCTGCTCGGTCATGTGGAGCCAGTAGCGCTTGCGCTGGAAGGGGTAGGTGGGCAGGTCGACTCGGACGGCCCCGGTTCCGACGAACCGGCTCTCCCAGTCGACGGCCGCGCCCCGTACGTACGCCTCGGCGAGTGAGGTGAGGAACTGCCGCGGGCTGCCGGAGTCGCGGCGCAGTGTGCCGACGAGCGTGGCGGCGACCCCGGCCGACTCGGCGGTCTCGTCGAGTCCGGTGAGCAGGCCCGGGTGCGGGCTGGCCTCGACGAAGATCTCGAAGCCGTCGGCCAGCAGCGCCCGGGTGGTCTCCTCGAACCGGACGGTCTTGCGCAGGTTCTCGTACCAGTACTGGGCATCCAGGCTCTCGGTGTCCAGCGGTCCCGCGGTGACGGTGGAGTAGAACGGGACGGATGAGGTACGCGGCTCCAGTCCGGTCAGTTCGGTGAGCAGCCGCTCGCGGATCTCCTCCACGAACACCGAGTGGGAGGCGTAGTCCACGGGGATCCGGCGGGCCTGGACGCCGTCGGTGTCCAGGCGGGCACGCAGTTCGTCGAGGGCTTCCGGGCTGCCGCACACGACGACGGAGCCGGGGCCGTTGACGACGGCCAGCTGGAGGCGGCCGTCCCATTCGGTGAGGTATTCGGCGGCGTTGTCGGAGGACAGGGCGACCGACATCATGCCGCCGCGGCCCGCGAGGTCCTGGCGGATGACCTGGCTGCGCAGGGCTACGACACGGGCGCCGTCCTCCAGGGACAGGGCGCCGGCGACACAGGCGGCGGCGATCTCGCCCTGCGAGTGGCCGACGACGGCGGCCGGTTCGACGCCGGCGGCGCGCCAGGCCTCGGCGAGCGACACCATCAGCGCCCACAGCGTGGGCTGTACGACGTCGACGGCGTCCAGGGCCGGTGCGCCGGGCGCGCCGTGGAGCACGTCGAGCAGGTTCCAGTCGACGTACGGCTCAAGGGCCTTGGCGCATTCGCCGAGACGGGTCGCGAACGCCGGTGAGTGTTCGAGGAGTTCGACGCCCATGCCCTGCCACTGCGAGCCCTGGCCGGGGAAGACCAGTACGGCTCGCGAGTCGCCGCGGCGTACGCCCTGGACGAGGGAGGGGTGCGAGTTCCCGGCGGCCAGCGCGTCGAGTCCGGCGAGCAGGCCGTCGCGGTCGGCGTCCACGACCACGGCGCGGTGTTCCAGGGCGGCGCGACCGCGTACGAGCGAGGCCGCGACGTCCAGTTCGTCCACGTCGTCGTTCTCGCGCAGATAGGAGGCGACCTGTGCCGCCTGGGCGCGCAGCGCGTCGGGCGACGATCCGGCCACGGTCAGCGGGAGGATCGCGGGGCGCTCGCCGCGCGGTTCCCGGGGGGTGGGTGCCGGTGCCTGCTCGATGATCACGTGGGCGTTGGTGCCGCTGACGCCGAAGGACGACACCGCGGCGCGGCGCGGGCTGCCGTCGGCCGTCCAGTCCCTGCGCTCGGTGAGCAGTTCGACGGCGCCCTCGGTCCAGTCGATGTGCGGGGACGGCGTGTCGGCGTGCAGGGTGCGAGGCAGTACGCCGTTGCGTATCGCCATCACCATCTTGATGACACCGGCCACGCCGGCGGCGGCCTGGGTGTGGCCGAGGTTGGACTTGATGGAGCCGAGCCACAGCGGGTCGCCGGACCGGCGCTCCTGGCCGTAGGTCGCCATCAGCGCCTGTGCCTCGATCGGGTCGCCGAGTGTGGTGCCGGTGCCGTGTCCCTCGACCACGTCGATGTCGGCGAGGGAGAGTCCGGCGGAGGCGACGGCCTGCCGGATGACCCGTTGCTGGGCGGGGCCGTTGGGCGCCGACAGGCCGTTGGACGCGCCGTCCTGGTTGACCGCCGAGCCGGGGATCACCGCGAGTACGGGGTGTCCGGCGCGGCGCGCGTCGGAGAGGCGTTCCAGCAGCAGCAGTCCCGCGCCCTCGCCCCAGCCGGTGCCGTCGGCGGACGCGCCGTACGCCTTGCAGCGGCCGTCGGCGGCCAGGCCGCTCTGGAGGCTCATCCCGACGAACGTCTCGGGGGTGGCCATGACGGTGACGCCGCCGGCCAGGGCGAGCGAGCACTCACCCTGCCGCAGCGACTGCATGGCCCAGTGCATGGCCACGAGGGAGGAGGAGCAGGCGGTGTCGATGGTGACGGCGGGGCCGGTGAGGCCGAGGGTGTAGGAGATACGGCCGGAGGCGATGCTGCCCAGTCCGCCGCCGTCGGTGAAGCCGGCGAGGTCCTCGGGGACGGTGCCGGGGCGGTTCGACCAGTCGTGGTTCATGACGCCGGCGAAGACTCCGGCGGCGGTGCCCTTCAGCGAGAGCGGGTCGATACCGCCCCGTTCCAGGGCCTCCCAGGCGACCTCCAGGAGCATGCGGTGCTGGGGGTCCATCGCCTGGGCCTCCTTCGGGCTGATGCCGAAGAAGGCGGGGTCGAAGTCGGCCGCCTCATGGAGGAAGCCGCCCTCGCGGGTGTACGTGGTGCCGTGCTTGCCGGGCTCGGGGTCGTAGATGTCCTCGGTGTGCCAGTCCCGGTCCTCGGGGAACGGGGTGATGGCGTCGGTGCCATCGGCGACCAGCCGCCACAGCTCCTCGGGGGAGGTCACCCCGCCCGGATAGCGGCAGCCCATGGCCACGATCGCGATGGGCTCGTCCGTCGCGGCCCGTACGGCGGGCCGCTGTGCGACGGCGGCGGGGGCCGCGCCGCGTACGGTCTCCAGCACATGGTCGACCAGGGCGCGCGGGGTCGGGTGGTCGAAGATCAGCGTGGAGGTGAGCCGCAGCCCGGTGGCCGAACCGAGCGCGTTGCGCAGTTCGATGGCGGCCAGCGAGTCGAAGCCCAGCTCGGTGAAGGCCCGGCGGGGGTCGATCGCGGTGCCGCTGTCGTGGCCGAGGACGGCGGCGATCTGGGTGCGGACCAGGTCGAGGACGATCCGCTCGCGTTCGGCGTCCGGCTTTCCGGCGAGCCGGTCGGCCAGTGCTCCGCCGGGGCCGCTCGCCGCCACGGCGGCGGCGGTCTGGCGGCGGGCGGGCGCGCGGACCAGACCGCGCAGCATCGGCGGGACGCCCTCGGTGCGGGCCCGCAGCGCGGACGCGTCCAGGCGCAGCGGGACCAGTGCGGAGGCTTCGGTGAGCAGGGCCTGGTCGAGGAGGGCGAGGTTCTCCTCGGAGGTCAGGGCCGGGAGCCCGGAGCGCTCCGCGCGGCGCAGCGTCACGTCGTCGAGGCGTGCGCCCATGCCCGCGTCGCCCGCCCACAGGTTCCACGCGAGGGCCGTCGCGGGAAGGCCGTCGGCGGCGCGGTGTTCGGCGAGCGCGTCCAGGAAGGCGTTGGCCGCCGCGTAGTTGCCCTGTCCGGCGGCCTCCAGGGTGCCGGCCGCGGAGGAGAAGAGCACGAACGCGGCGAGCGGGAGCTCCCGGGTGAGTTCGTGCAGATGCCAGGCGCCGTCGGCCTTGCCGTGGAAGACGGTGGCGACCTGCTCGGGCGTGAGGGATCCGGCCAGTCCGTCGTCGAGGACTCCGGCGCTGTGGACGACACCGGTCAGCGGGTGCTCACCGGGGATCGTCGCCAGCAGCGCCGCCACGGCGTCGCGGTCGGCGACGTCGCAGGCGGCCACCGTGGCGGCGGCGCCCAACTCGGCCAGTTCGGCGACGAGTTCGGCAGCGCCGGGGCTGTCGGGGCCGCGCCGGCCGGTGAGCAGGAGGTGCTTGATTCCGTGCTGCCGGACGAGGTGCCTGGCGACGACGCCGCCGAGACCTCCGGTGCCGCCGGTGATCAGCACCGTGCCTTCGGGGTGCCACGCGACGGGGCGCGGCTCCTCGGGCACGGCGGTGCGGGCCAGCCGCGGTACGAGCAGTCTGCCCTCGCGCAGGGCGAGTTGGGGCTCTCCGGAGGCCAGGGCGGCGCGCAGCTCGTCCTCGGGTACGTCGCGGTCCGTGCCGACGAGGACGAAGCGCCCGGGGTTCTCGGCCTGGGCGGAGCGCACCAGCGCCCACAGGGGCGCGAGGGTGAGGTCGTACGCGGCGCCCCGGGTGACGATCGCCAGCCGGGTGTCGTCGCGCAGCGCGTCCTGGATCAGCGTCAGGGCGTGCAGGGTCGCCTCGCGCGCGGCGTCGGCGGGTGCGCCGGGGAAGGTGGCGGGGACGTACGCCAGTTGGAACTCTCCGGCGGCTGCGTCCGCCTCGGCCGGGGCCTGGATCTCGGTCCATTCGACGCGCAGCAGCGAGCCGCCGCCCGCGCCGGAGGTCCGTACGCCGTCCATCGGCACGGGCCGCTGGACGAGGGACCGTACGGTGGCGACGGGCGCCCCGTTGGCGTCGGCCAGTTCGACCGCGACCTCGTCCGGTCCCGTCTGGACCAGGTGGACGCGGACGGCCGTGGCGCCGGAGGCGTGCAGTTCGACGCCGAGCCAGGCGAACGGGAGCCGCACCTGGCCGTCGTCCTCGGGGCCCTCGGCGGCGTGCAGCGAGGCGTCGAGCAGCGCCGGGTGCAGTCCGAACCGGTCGGCGCCCGCCTCGTCGAGGGAGACCTCGGCGAACACCTCGCTCCCCCGGCGCCAGGCCGCCTGTACGCGGCGGAACGAGGGTCCGTAGCCGTATCCGCCGGCGGCGTGGCGCTCGTAGAGGTCCTCGATGTCGACCGGCTCGGCGTCGGCCGGCGGCCACTGGGTGAAGACGGCCGGGTCGGCCGTGGCGCCCTGGCCGTGCTCGGTCAGGATGCCGCTGGCGTGGCGGGTCCAGTTCTCCTCGCTGCCCGCGGGTCGGGAGTAGATCTCGACCGAACGGCGGCCCGTGGTGTCGAGCGCGCCGACGACGACCTGGACCTCCACACCGGCCGCGGTGGTGACCGTCAGCGGTGTCTCCAGGGTGAGTTCCTCGACCGCCGCGCAGCCCGCCTCGTCCCCGGCGCGTACGGCCAGTTCGACGAGGCCGGTGCCGGGTACGAGGACGACGCCCGCGATGACGTGGTCGGCCAGCCAGGGCTGCGACCGGGTGGACATCCGGCCGGTGAGGATCAGGCCGTCGGCGCCGGCGAGGCTCACCGAGGTGTCGAGCAGCGGGTGCCCGATGGTGCCGGGCCTGCTGCTTCCGGCGTCCAGCCAGTAGCGCTTGCGCTGGAAGGAGTAGGTGGGCAGCGCGGTCCGGCGGGCGCCTCGCCCGTCGAAGAAGCGGTCCCAGTCCACGGCGACGCCGTTCGCGTGCGCCAGGCCGAGCGCGGTGACGGTCTGGCGCTCCTCGCCGTGTCCGTCGCGCAGCAGCGCGGCGAACGCGGCGTCGGCGCCGCCGTCGGCCAGGCACTCACGGCCCATGGCCGACAGGACGGCGTCGGGGCCGAGTTCCAGGTAGGTGGTGACGCCCTGGGACTCCAGGTGGCTCATCTGGTCGGCGAACCGGACCGGCTCGCGTACGTGGCGCACCCAGTGGTCGGCGTCGAACTCGGTGA
This sequence comes from Streptomyces sp. NPDC058665, assembly GCF_042714995.1. Classification (NCBI taxonomy): domain Bacteria; kingdom Bacillati; phylum Actinomycetota; class Actinomycetes; order Kitasatosporales; family Streptomycetaceae; genus Streptomyces; species Streptomyces sp. NPDC058665. The sequence goes on along the minus strand of NZ_JBHXRX010000040.1, from coordinate 43,632 downwards.
CGGGCTCGCCCGTCAGGTTGGACACGACGGGGATGCGCGGCGGCAGGTAGGTCAGGGTCTCGGCGACGCGGCGGAAGCCGTCGAGCATCGGCTCCATCAGCGGCGAGTGGAACGCGTGCGAGACCCGCAGCCGGCGCGTCTTGCGTCCCTCCTCGGCGAAGCGGGCGGCGACGGCGAGGACGGCCTCGGTCTCGCCGGAGAGCACGACCGCGGCGGGGCCGTTGACGGCGCCGATGCCCACCTTGTCGGTGAGGTACGGGGCGACCTCAGCCTCCGACGCCTGGACGGCGACCATCGCGCCGCCGTCGGGCAGTTCCTGCATGAGGGTGCCGCGCGTGCCGACGAGCAGGGCCGCGTCGGCGAGGGACATGACGCCGGCGGCGTGGGCGGCGGCGATCTCACCGATGGAGTGCCCGGTGAGGAGTGCGGGGGTGACGCCCCACGACTCCAGCAGCCGGAACATCGCGGTCTCGACCGCGAAGAGCGCGGCCTGCGCGTAGCGGGTCTGCTGGAGCAGTTCGGCCTCCGGCGAGCCGGGCTCGGCGAACAGCACGTCGCCCAGGGGCTCGTCCAGATACATGTCGAGGTGGTCGGCGGCGTCCTGGAGCGCCCGCGCGAACACCGGGAAGGCGCGCACCAGTTCGCGGCCCATACCGGGACGCTGGCTGCCCTGGCCGGTGAAGAGGAAGGCGGTGCGGCCGGTGGCCAGTGTGGTGCCGGTGAGCAGTCCGGGCGCGCTCTCGCCGGTGGCGAGTGCGGTGAGGGTACGGCGCAGTTCGTCGTGGTCGGCGGCGACGACGGTGGCGCGGTCGCGCAGCGCGGCGCGCGTGGTGGCGACGGAGTACGCGATGTCCAGCGGCGACGCGTCGTCGAGCGTGGTCAGGAGCCGTTCGGCCTGGCCGCGCAGGGCGTCCTGGCCCCGGGCCGAGAGGGTGAACGGCAACGGACGCCCGGCCGGGGGCTGTTCGGCGCTCTCGGGGGTCTCCGGTGTCTCGGCGAGGGCGGGCGGCGACTCGATGATGACGTGGGCGTTGGTGCCGCTCGCGCCGAACGAGGAGATTCCGGCGCGCCGCGGCGCGTCGGTGCTCTCCCACGGCACGGGCTCGGTGAGGAGCTTGACGGTGCCGTCGGACCAGTCGACGTGCGAGGTCGGCTCGTCCACGTGCAGGGTGCGGGGCAGGGTGCGGTGACGCATCGCCTGGACCATCTTGATGATCCCGGCCGCGCCGGCGGCGGCGCCGGTGTGTCCGATGTTGGACTTCACCGAGCCCAGCCACAGGGGGTTGTCGGCGGAGCGTCCGCGACCGTAGGCGGCGACCAGGGCCTGGCCTTCGATGGGGTCGCCGAGCATGGTGCCGGTGCCGTGGGCCTCGACCGCGTCGATCTCGTCGGGCGTCAGACGCGCGTCGGCGAGCGCCTGGCGGATGACGCGCTGCTGGGCGAGTCCGTTGGGCGCGGAGAGTCCGTTGCTCGCGCCGTCCTGGTTGATGGCGCTGCCCCGGATGACGGCGAGCACGGGGTGTCCGTCGCGCAGCGCGTCGGACAGCCGGGCGAGGACGAACACGCCCGCGCCCTCCGCGAAGGAGGTGCCGTCGGCCGCGGCGGCGAACGCCTTGATCCGTCCGTCCGGGGCGAGGCCGCGCTGGCGGCTGAAGGTGGTGAACGTGCCGGGGCTGGAGATGACGGTGACACCGCCGGCCAGCGCCAGTTGGCTCTCCCCGCCCTGGAGCGAGCGCACGGCCAGGTGAAGGGCCGTCAGCGAGCCCGAGCAGGCGGTGTCGACGGTGAGCGTGGGGCCTTCGAGGCCGAGGGTGTAGGCGACGCGGCCGGACACGACGCTGGGCAGGTTGCCGCCGAGGACATAGCCGTCGAGGCCGTCGGGGGCCTCGTGCGTGCGGGGCCCGTACTCGTGCGGCTCCACACCGATGAACACGCCCGAGGGGGTGCCGCGCAGCCGGTCCGGGTCGATGCCGGCGTGCTCCAGCGCCTCCCAGGAGGTCTCCAGCAGCAGCCGCTGCTGGGGGTCCATCGCCAACGCCTCTTTGGGGTTGATCTGGAAGAAGTCGGCGTCGAAGTCGGCGGCGTCCGGCAGGAATCCGCCGTGCCGTACGTAGCTGGCGCCGGTGACCGACGGGTCCGGGTTGTAGATGCGGTCGAGGTCCCAGCCGCGGTCGGCGGGGAACTCGGTGAGCACGTGCGTGTCGCCGGCGACGATGCGCCACAGGTCCTCGGGGGAGGTCACCCCGCCCGGGTAGCGGCAGCCGATGCCGATGATCGCGACCGGCTCGCCGAACGCCGACGGGACGGCGGGCGCGGTGACCGCCGCGGGCTCGTCGGCCGCTCCCGCTCCGACGGTGCCGTGCACCACGTCCACCAGGTGGTTCGCCAGGGCCACCGGCGTGGGGTGGTCGAAGCCGACGGTGACGGGCAGCTCCACCCCCAGCTCGGCGGTGAGCCGGCGGTGCAGCTGGACCAGGCCCAGTGAGTCCAGGCCCCCCGCCAGGAACGGGTGGTCGGCCGCCACATGGACGGCCCCGTCCCCGTAGGCGTCCGGATCGGCGGCGCGCAGCACGGCTGCGGCTTGCGCCAGCACCAGTTCCAGCATCGCGGCCCTTGACTGCTCGGTCATGTGCATACTCCGCAACGAAGAAAGGGGCAAAGAGGTATAGCGACAGCGGCGATCGGGGTGGTTCAGGACGCCACGTGGGCGGCCAGTGCGGCGCGGTCGACCTTGCCGTTGACGGTCAGCGGGAACACGTCCACCACGCGCACACCGTGCGGGACCATGTAGGCGGGCAGCGCGGCGCGGCAGAAGGCGACGACTTCCTTGGCGTCCGGCGCGGGGCCGTCGGGGGCGCAGGTGACGAACGCGTGCAGCAGCGGGTCGCCGTCCGGGCGCGGGAGGATCATCGCGACCGCTCCGGTGATGCCGTCGAACTGACCGATACGGCGCTCCACCTCGCCCAGTTCGACGCGGTTGCCGCGGATCTGGACCTGGGAGTCGGCGCGGCCGTGGAAGTACAGCTCGCCCTCAGCGCCCATGGACGCCAGGTCGCCGGTCTTGAACACCAGCTGCCCCGAACGGGGGTTGAGCGGGTCGGGGACGACGACGGCGCGGGTGGCCTCGGGGTCGTTCCAGTAGCCGGAGAAGAGCGAGGGGCTGCGCAGGTAGATCTCGCCGAGCACGCCCGGCTCGTCCACGGGGCCGCCGTCGGTGCCGATGAGCAGCATCTCGGCGCCCGCGACGGCGTAGCCGATCGACAGGCGCTCGGTCTCGGCGGGCAGCGGGTTGGGCACCTCGGTGATGGAGGCGGCCATCGTCTCGGTGGCGCCGTAGCCGTTGGTGAAGTGGGCCTTCGGCAGGAACTCCTGAAGGCGCCTCAGCTCCTCCAGGGGGAAGTTCTCGCCGGAGAACGCGATGCGGCGCAGGATGCCTTCCTGGCCCATCTCGGCCAGCATGTCGGGCTCGTGCTGAAGGACCGGACGCCAGACCGACGGGACGCTGTCGACCTGGGTGGCGCCGGTGTCGCGCAGGTACGACAGGAAGCGCCGGGGCCAGTTGAGCCGGTCGCGCGGTACGGGCACGAGCGTGGCGCCGTGGCCGAGGGCGAGCCCGATGTCGAACAGCGCGAAGTCGAACTGGAGCGGCGAGGTGCCGGCCACCCGGTCCTCGGAGGTGATGAGCTCCGCCGCCTCGGCACCGCGCAGGAAGGCGATGACGCCACGGTGGCTCATGACAACGCCCTTGGGGCGGCCGGTGGTGCCGGAGGTGAAGGTGATGTACGCGGTGTCGATGGGCGTCACCACGCGGCGGCGCCGGACGCGCGGCTGCGGCGGGCGCTCCACGGTGAGACCGTCGGTGCCGAACCGGGCCGTGCCGACCGACTCCGGTATGCCGGTCCGCTTCCCGTGCACGGCCTGGAGGTACAGCGCGGGCTCGGCGCTGTCGATGATCGTCAGAAGCCGCTCGTCGGGGACCTCGGGGCTGGTGGGCACGAAGGGCAGCCCCAGCGTCGCGCAGGCCAGCAGGGTCGCCACGGCGTCGGCGTTGGTGTCGGACTCCAGGATGACGCGGTCGCCGACCTCCAGGCCGAGGGCGCCGAGCCCTTCGACGCAGGCGTCGACGCGGCGCTCCAGCTCGCCGTAGGTGACCGTCTCCAGACCGCCGTCCGCCGCCGCCTGGATCACGGCGGGCCGGTCGGGGGCCCTCCGGGCGGCGGCCAGCAGATAAGTCCGCAGATTGTCCACCGATGCGTGCGCCCGGGCCGGACGAGCTCCATTCGGGCTCATGCGCCACCCTTCCGATTCAGCGTTTCCGACTAACTAATGCCAGCCCGTTTCTAACAGGTGCGCTTTTCACCCCACAAGGACTCCTGCCCGGTCACCCCAGAACTAGGGGGCATTAGGGGTTATGCCGTCAGGGGGCCCACACAAGACTGAACCGGCAAACATAGGATCGAAGTGCCGGGCTTTCGGAACGTACCCGATAAGCACGGAAAACAGGGAGAGCGAGAATATGTCGGCGATTGTCTTTCCGGGAATCGGCCCGACGCGGTTCACCGACTCGGCGCGGTTCATGGCGGCCCATCCCGTGGCCCGCCGGCTCGTCGCCGAGACGGACCGGATCCTGGGCTATTCGCTCATCGACCGGTACCGGGAGAGCGAGGCCCAGGACGGTGTGGGCGCCTTCCCGGAGCCGGCGCGGATCGCGTTCCTGGTCAACTGCCTGGCGCTGGCCGAGTGGGCGTCCGCGGAGCACGACGTGGAGCCGGTGGCCTGCGTGGGTGCCAGCTTCGGCGGTACGGCCGCCGCGGTGCACGCGGGCTCGCTGCCTTTCCCGGAGGCCATCGAGATGACCCTCGCGTGGGGCCGCCGCGTGGACGCCTATTTCGCCCGTGAGCACCGCGACATCGTCACCCAGTCGTTCGCCCGCGTCCCGGCCGACAAGCTCGCCGAGATCCGCGCGGAGCTGGACGCGCGGGGCGACTGGAACGAGGTGGCCTGCCACGTCGACCACGACTTCCACATGCTCTCGGTCTACGAGGACGTGGTGGAGTGGCTCCAGGGACGGCTCCGCGCGGCCGGCGGCCTGCCGCTCTACGTCATGCGGCCCCCCATGCACTCGGGAGTGTTCGCCGCGCTGCGCGAGGAGATCGCGACCGAGGTCACCGCGGACATCAAGTTCGCCGATCCCGCCATCCCCGTCGTGTCCGACCACGACGGATCGCTGCTGAAGACCGGTGATGAGGTACGGGAGCTGCTGCTGGACGCCGTGACGCACACCGTGCGCTGGCCGGCCGTCGTCGAGACGGTCAAGGGTCTGGGCGCCGAGCGGGTGTACGTCACGGGGCAGGACGCCCTGTGGGGCCGTGTGGAGGTCATGACCAGCGCGTTCGACGTCGTCGCCGTGAAGCCGGACACGGCTATGCGACCGCGCCGTCGCAGCGCGATCGCATAGCGGGAAGAAACCGGTCAGCGCATGGCGTCGAGGGTTTTCCAAAGGGTTCCCGGAGTGGCGAAGTTGTCCGTGTTGAGGGCATCGTCGACGAATCGGACGCCGTACTCGTCCTCCAGCGAGGACAGCAGGGAAACCATTCCCATGGAGTCCAGGCCGAAATCGCGCAGACTCAACTCGGCGGTCAACTCCTCATTCGGTTCCAGCAACGGAATCTGTTTGCGGAGAAGTTGCTCGAAAGACTCGTCCCACATGCGGGCTCCTGTGTTTTCCCGACGTTTACCGAATAGTCGGCATCGCTGCCAACCTAATCTCTGCGCAGTACCGGTCGGCACCCCTACCCACCCCTTTTCCTCTTCGGAGTACGCGCTATGACCCAGACACCCGTCCCCGGAAACGGTCTGCACGAACGGTTCCTGAGCGGCCTGGCGCTGTCGCCCGGCCGTACGGCGATCCGTGTGGACGCCGAGAGCCTGACGTACGAGGAGATGCACGAGCTGTCGTTGCGCCGGGCCGGGGCGCTGCGCGCCATGGCTCCGCAGGGGCCGCACAACGTCGCCGTGCTCGCGGACAAGAGCCTGACCGCGTACGTCGGGATCATGGCGGCGCTGTACTCGGGCGCCACCGTCGTACCGCTCAATCCCCGGTTCCCGGCCGAGCGCACCCGCTCCATGCTGAGCGCCGCCAACGTCTCGACGGTCATCGCCGACGGGGCGGGCCGGGCCGCGCTCGCGGAGACCGAGCTGGGTCTGCCCGTCCTCGACGAGGCGGCGCCCGCGAAGGCGCTCGACGCGCCGGCGGCCGTGCTGCCGTCCGACATCGCGTACGTCCTGTTCACGTCGGGATCGACGGGCCGCCCCAAGGGGGTGCCGATCACGCACGAGGCGAACGTCCACTACTTCAACCTGCTGGACGAGCGCTACGACTTCAGCCCCGACGACGTCTTCTGCCAGAACGTCGGCCTCAACTTCGACTGCGCGATGTTCGAGCTGTTCTGCTCCTGGGGCCGGGGGGCGCCGGTGCACGCCATCCCCGCGGCGGCCCACCGGGATCTGCCGGCGTTCTTCGCCGAGCGGCGGATGACGGTGTGGTTCTCCACGCCGAGCGGTATCTCGTTCATCCGGCGGATGGGCAGTCTGAAGCCCGGCTCGATGCCCACCCTGCGGTGGAGCTTCTTCGCGGGTGAGGCGCTGCTGCACGAGGACGCCGCCGACTGGCAGGTCGCCGCGCCCCAGTCGAAGATCGAGAACCTGTACGGGCCGACCGAGCTGACCGTCACCATCACCGGGCACCGCTGGTCGCCGGAGGCCTCGGCGCGCCAGGCGGTGAACGGCGTCGTCCCGATCGGCAAGGTGCACCCCGGTCACGACCATCTGCTGCTGGACGAGGACAGCGAGTCCCCGGTGCAGGGTGAACTGTGCATCACCGGACCGCAGATGACACCCGGCTACCTGGACCCCGCAGACAACGAGGGCCGCTTCCTGGAGCGCGACGGCCGCCGCTGGTACCGGACCGGCGACCGGGTACGGCGCCTGGACGACGGCGAGCTGGTCTACCTCGGCCGGCTCGACGCCCAGGTACAGGTCCAGGGCTTCCGGGTCGAGCTGGCCGAGGTCGACCACATCGTCCGCCAGTGCACGGGAGTCCAGAACGCGGCCACGGTGACCCGCCCGGCGGCCGGTGGCGGACTGGAGCTCGTCCTGTACTACACCGGCGAGCGCATCCCGCCGGTGACGCTGCGGAAGGAGCTGTCCGCGTATCTGCCCGACCCGATGATGCCGAGGGCCTTCCTGCACGTGGCGGAGTTCCCGCTGAACTCCAACCGCAAGGTCGACCGGGCACAGCTGGCCCGCGAGGCCGCCGCGGCGTCAGAGAGCCGTACCTGACCGGAAGTGCCGGGCGTTCTCCGCGACCGTCCGCAACGCCTCGGCGAGCGACTCGCCCGTCGAGGCGTGGTCCGGGTTGACCACCCACTGCATCATCACGCCGCTGAGCAGCGCGTGGTAGAACTGCCCGACCGAGGCCTCCTCCTCCGGTGACAAGTCGCTGCCGTCCCACAGGAGTTGGACCAGGCCCTTCTGCGCCTGCTGCTGCGCCTCGGCGAAGAAGCGGCGGACCTCCGGCACATGGTCGCGCTGGGAGATCGCGTCGAACTGGGCGCCCCACACCGGGCGGTGACGGTCGAACAGCTCGATCACGCGCGTCCAGACCGTCTCGAACCGTTCGATCGGGTCCTCGGGCAGGTCGGCCGCGTCGGCCAGGGCCCCCTTCAGCTCCTGGACCCACTCCTCCGCCGCCTCCATGATCGCGGCGTTGAGAAGCGCTTCCTTGGTGCCGTAGTGGTAGCCGATCGAGGCCAGGTTCGCCCCGGACGCCTCGACGATGTCACGGGCGGTGGTACGTGCGTACCCCTTCTCGTACAGGCATTGCTTCGCGCCGGCCAGCAGATCCTCTCGGTGTCCCATGGGTGGAGTCTAGCCATGTGTTCAGAGATCTGTCTTAAACAATCGTCCTAAACAGAATTTGACATAGACGGATTACTTATACAGATCTAGAGTCGACTCCATGAGCCCCGAACGCGCGACCTTGAAGGAGTGGGTCGGCCTCGCCGTCCTCGTCGTCCCTGTCCTCATGATGTCGATGGACATGACCGTGCTGTACTTCGCGCTGCCCTTCCTCAGCGCGTCGCTGGAGCCAAGTGCCACACAGCAGCTGTGGATCGTCGACATCTACGCATTCATGCTCGCCGGACTGCTCATCGCCATGGGCACTCTCGGCGACCACATCGGCCGCAGGAAGCTGCTGATGATCGGCGCGGTCGTGTTCGGCGCGTCGTCCTTCGCCGCCGCCTACGCGAGCAGCGCCGAGCTGCTGATCCTCGCGCGCGCGGTCCTCGGCATGTCCGGGGCCGTGCTCGCGCCCTCCACCCTCGCCCTGATCCGCAACATGTTCCACGACCCCAACCAGCGCCGTACCGCCATCGCGATCTGGACAGCCGGTCTCTCCGGCGGCGCCGCGCTCGGACCGATCGTGTCCGGCGCGCTGCTGGAAGAGTTCTGGTGGGGTTCCGTCTTCCTGATCAACATCCCCGTCACGATCCTGATCCTGGTCTTCGGCCCGATGCTCCTGCCGGAGTACCGCGACCCCAACCCGGGCCGCTTCGACTTCATCGGTGCCGTCCTGTCCCTCGCCGCCATCCTCCCGGTCATCTACGGCATCAAGGAGCTCGCCGACGACGGCTTCGCCTGGGAGCACGCGGGCGTCATCGCCGCCGGTCTCGTCGTCGGGGTGCTGTTCGTCATGCGCCAGCGCTCGGCCCCGAACCCGCTGATCGACCTCAGCCTGTTCCGGGACCGGGGATTCACCGCGTCCATCGGCGTCAACCTGGTCGCCCTGTTCGCGATGGTCGGCTTCCTGCTGTTCGCCACCCAGTGGATCCAGCTCGTCTACGGACTGAGCCCGCTGGAGGCCGGACTGTGGACCCTGCCGGCGCCGGTGGCGGTGGCGGTCACGACATCGGTGGCCGTCGGGCTCGCCAAGAAGATCCGCCCCGGCTACATCATCGCCGTCGGCATGGTCATCGCGTCGGCGGGATTCGCCATGATGACGCAGTTGCGCGCCGATTCAGACCTGGCCATGGCGGTGGTCGGCGCGAGCGTGCTGTCCGCCGGCGTCGGTATGGCGATCCCCCTGACCGCCGACCTGATCGTCTCCGCGGCCCCGGCCGAGCGCGTGGGCGCGGCGGCGGCGCTGCCCGAGACCAGCAACCAGCTCGGCGGAGCGCTGGGCGTCGCGATCCTGGGCAGCATCGGTGCCGCCGTCTACACCCGCGACATCGCTGACTCGGCGTCCGGGCTGCCGCCCGAGGCGGAGGAGGCCGCCGAGGGTTCGCTCGGCGGTGCGCACGAAGTCGCCGGGCATCTGCCCGCCGACGCGGGCGACTCCCTCGTCCAGGCGGCCGGAGAGGCCTTCACCCGCGGGATGAACCTCAGCGCGGCGGTGGGCGGCGCCGTCATGCTGGTGGGCGCCGTCGGCGCGGCGCTGCTGCTGCGTCATGTGAAGACGCCCAACGCGACGGACGAGGCGAAGGCCGACGCCACGACGGGCCGGCCCAGCCCCACACCCGCCTCCGAGTAGGAACGTCCACCCGGTACGACATACGACCCCCGTACAACTAAGGAGTCCCCGCGCGAAGTTCGCGCGGGGACTCCTTCTTGCGTTGATCCTCGTACGAGGACCCTCTTACGGTCCGTTCAGCGGGTGAGGCGCACCGGGAGCGAGGTGTAGCCGGTCAGGCCCATGATGGCGCGGCGCCCGGGGGTGCCGGCCAGCTCCATGCCCGCGAACGTGTCGATCAGCTTCGGGAAGAGGTCGGCGGCCTCCATACGCGCGAGGCTGCCACCGAAGCAGAAGTGGGCGCCGGCGCTGAAGCTCAGGTGGGTGCCGTTGTCGCGGGTGAGGTCCAGGCGGTGCGGGTCCGGGAACCTCTCCGGGTCGCGGTTGGCGGCCGAGAGCAGGGCCAGGACGAGAACGCCCTCGGGAATGTCGACGCCGCCGATGGTGATGGGGCGGGTGGTGAGACGGCTCGACGCGGTGGTGTGGGCGGTGTGGCGCAGCAGCTCCTCGACGGCGGTCGGGGTGATGCTCTTGTCCGCGCGCCAGCGCTTCAGCTCGTCGGGGTGCTCCATGAGGGCGAGCACCCCGGTGGCGATGAGGTTGGTGGTGGCGGCGAAGCCGGCCGTGAACAGGAAGAGGATGAGCGCCAGCAGCTCCTCCTCGTCCAGCTTGCCGTTGGTGGCCTCCTGGACGAGCGACGACATCAGGTCGTCCTTGGGCTCTTCACGACAGGCCTTGATGACGTCACGGAAGTAGCCGGTCAGTTCCTCGGCCGCGGAGTCCGCGACCACCAGGTCCTCCTCGGTGTAGATGCCGGAGAAGACGCGTGACCAGTCGTCGGCCAGCTCCCAGGTGCGCTTGCCGTCCTCGTAGGGCAGGCCGAGCATGTCGCTGATGACCGCGACGGGGAAGGGCATGGCCAGCATCTCGACGATGTCGACGGGCTCGCCGCGCTCGGACTTCTCGACGATGGCGCTGATCAGTTCGTCGGTCCGCCGCTCGACCGCCGGCTGCATCTTCTTGATCTTGTTGGGGGTGAAGACGCGGCTGGCCAGACCACGGACCCGGCCGTGGTCGGGAGCGTTGAGGGTGACCATCGAGTTCAGATACATCCGCAGCGAGATGTGGTCGGCCCAGTCCTCACGCATCTGCGCGGCGGCACGGGCACCGCTGTGGACGTCGGGCATCTTCAGGAGCGCGGTCACCTCCTCGTACCCGGAGAGGGCGTAGATGCCGAGCGCGGACTTGTGCACCCGGTTGACCGACTGGAGTGTCTCGTAGATGGGGAACGGGTCGTCGGGGAAGGGCGGCGAGAGCAGCTTGATCAACGCGTCGTCGGCCTGCTGGAACGTGGGGGTCGCTTCGGTGGTCACGTGGATGGTTCTCCTCGTTGTGGATGGTTGTTCCGGTCCGGCGCGGTTCTACGGCGCGGACCGTGTGTCCAGCTCGCCGTCGAGAACGTCGAACAGTTCGTCGGCCGAGAGCGATTCGAGTCCGCTCTCCTCGCTCTCGTCCGGCCTGTGGGTCTCGGCCCAGCCGGCCGCGAGGGCGCGCAGCCGCTCGGCGACCCGGCCGTACGTCTCCTCGTTGGGCGTCGCCGACGCCAACGCCGCCTCCAGACGGGCCAGTTCGGCGTCCAGTGGGGAGGCCGCCGGTTCCTGGTCGCCGCCCAGCTGCTCGCTCAGCCGCTCGGCGACGGCGACGGGCGTCGGGTGGTCGAACACCAGGGTGGCGGGCAGCTTCAACCCGGTCGCCGTACGCAGGCTGTTGCGCAGTTCGACGGCGGTGAGCGAGTCGAATCCGAGGTCCTTGAAGGCCCGGTCGGCCCGGACGGCGTCGACGCCGTCGTGCCCGAGCACCGCGGCGACGTGGGTCCGCACCAGATCCACCAGGAGCCGGTCACGCTCGGCCTGGTCGGCGGCTGCCGCGAGGCTACGCCGCAGTGCCGCGCCGTCGTCCCCGCCGCCCGCCGCGCCCGGTCCGCCGGTACGGCGGCGCGAGGCGGGCACCAGGCCGCGCAGCAGCGCGGGCAGCCGGTCCGTCGAGCGCGCCCGCAGGGCGGCGGTGTCCAGGCGGAACGGCGCCAGCGCGGGCTCCCCCGTACGCAACGCGTCGTCCAGCAGAGCAAGCCCCTCGTCCTGCGAGAGGGCGGGCAGGCCCATGCGGAGCATGCGCTTGCGGTCGGCCTCGGCCAGTTCGCCGAGGCCGGTCTCGGCCTCCCAGAGTCCGAACGCCAGCGAGGTGACGGGCAGTCCGGCCTGGTGGCGGTGGCGGGCGAGGGCGTCCAGGAACACGTTGGCCGCGGCGTAGTTGCCCTGGCCCGCCGCCAGCAGCAGACCGCCCATCGAGGAGAACAGGACGAACGCCGACAGGTCGCGGTCGGCCGTCAGCTCGTGCAGATGCCAGGCCCCGTCCACCTTCGGGCGCAGGACCGCGTCCATACGCTCCGGTGTCAGCCCGCGGACAAGTCCGTTGTCCACGACGCCGGCCGCGTGGACCAGGGCCCCGACGGGGTGCCTGTCCAGTACGGCGGCGACGGCGGCGCGGTCGGCCACGTCGCACGCCTCGATGTCCACCCGGGCGCCGTGCGCGGTGAGTTCGGCGTGGAGTTCCGCCGCACCGGGCGCCTTCGCGCCCCGGCGGCTGGTCAGGACGAGGTGCTGGACGCCGTGCGCCGTCACCAGGTGACGGGCGACGATGGCGCCGAGTCCGCTCGTACCGCCCGTGATCAGTACCGTCGTCGCCGGGTCCCACGGGGCGCGCTCCGCGTCGACCGCGGCGGCGGGTACGCGGGTGAGCGCGGGGACGAGCAGTTCGCCGTTGCGGACCGCCGTCTCGGGCCGGTCGGCCAGGGGCGGCACGGTGGCCCCGTCCCCCAGGTCGAGCAGGAGGAACCGGCCCGGGTTCTCGGCAGCAGCCGCCCGGACCAGGCCCCATACGGGTGCCTGGCTCAGATCGACGTCCTCGCCCTCGATCGGCACCGCGCGACGGGTGACGACCGCGAGCTTCTCCTCGCTGCCGCCCTTGTCGGCGAGCCACTCCTGGATACGGGCCAGCACCTGGTCGGCGACGGCGTGCGCGGCCTCGGGCGTGGGGCCGTCCACCCGGGGGACCTCGTACACCACGACGGGTGTCTCCAGCGCGGGCGCTTCGGGCGCCTTGGTCCAGGTGAGGGAGAACAGCGACTCGCGGTGCTCGCCGTCGGCCCGCAACTGCTCGGCAGAGACGGGCCTCGACGTCAGGGCGGCGACGGAGAGAACGGGGGCGCCGGTCTCGTCGGTGACCAGTACGTCCGTGCCGTCCTGCCCCTGGTTCGACAGTCTGACGCGCAGGGCGGAGGCACCGGCGCGGTGGAGCGAGACACCGTTCCAGGAGAACGGCAGCTCCGGTGCGTCCGACTCGGACGCGTCGCCCTCCTCGATGAGCCCGACGTGCATCGCCGCGTCCAGCAGCGCCGGATGCAGGCCGAACCCGGCCGCGTCAGATCCCTCCGGGAGCGCGACCTCGGCGAACACGACGTCGTCGTCGAGCCGCCAGGCGGCCTTGAGCCCCTGGAAGGTGGGGCCGTAGTCGTAACCGCGGGCGAGGAGCCGTTCGTACGCGCCGTCCACCTGGAGCGGCTTGGCGCCCACCGGCGGCCACTGGGTCAGGTCGGAGGAGGGTGCGCCCGCCGACGGGGCGAGGCCACCGGCCGCGTTACGGCTCCAGGTCTCGTCGTCCAGGGACGAGTAGATCTCGACGGTGCGCGCCTCGGAGTCGTCGGGGCCGCCGACGAGTACGCGGATGGCGACCGCGCCCTTCTCGGGGACGACGAGCGGTGCTTCCAGCATCAGCTCGTCGATCGTGCCGCAGCCGACCTGTTCGCCCGCGGCCAGGGCGAGTTCGACCAGTCCGGTGCCGGGCAGCAGCAGGGTGCCCAGTACATCGTGGTCGCCGAGCCAGGGGTGGGTGTCGAGGGACAGACGCCCGGTGAACACCACACCGCCCGTGTCCGGGAGGACAATCCCGGAGGTGAGCAGGGGGTGGTCGACCGCGTCGGCGCCCGCGGTGGTCTTCGACTGTTCGACGAGCCAGAAGCGCTTGCGCTGGAAGGGATACGTCGGCAGATCCACCCGGCGGGCACCTCGGCCGTCGAAGACCGTGTCCCAGTCGACGGGAACTCCGGCCGCGAACAGCCGGCCCACACCCGCGAACAGGCTCTCGACCTCCGGACGGTCACGACGCAGAGTTGCCGCCAACGTGCCCTCAGCCGTCTGGCCCGCCATCGCGGTGAGCACGCCGTCGGGCCCGATCTCCAGGAACCGCGTCACGCCCTGGTCCTGCAACTCACGGACGTCGTCGGCGAACCGCACCGCCCCACGCACATGCGCGACCCAGTAGTCGGCGTTGGCCACATCCCGCACCAGCCGGATCACCGGCTCCGAGTACGTGACGCTCTCCGCGACCTTACGGAAATCGTCCAGCATCGGATCCATCAAAGGCGAGTGGAAGGCATGCGACACCGTCAAACGGCTCCGCTTACGGTCCGTGAAGTACTCCGCGACCGCGGTGACTTCGTCCTCCACACCGGAAATGACCACCGAGGACGGGCTGTTGACCGCCGCGATCCCCACCCCGTCGGTGAGATGGGGGATCACTTCTTCCTCGGTGGCCTGGATGGCGACCATCGCCCCGCCGGACGGAAGCGCCTGCATCAACTGTCCGCGCGCGGAGATCAGCCGGCCCGCGTCCTCAAGCGAGAACACCCCCGCCACATGCGCGGCGGCAAGCTCACCGATCGAATGCCCCACCAGGAAGTCGGGCTTGACACCCCACGACTCCACCAGCCGGAACAACGCAACTTCAAGCGCGAAGATCGCCGGCTGAGTGAACTCCGTACGCCCCAGCGCCTCCTCATCCGCCCACATAACCTCACGCACCGCGGGATCCAGAACAGCGCACGCCGCATCGAAGGCCGCCGCGAACACCGGGAACGTCTCATACAACTCACGCCCCATACCCAGACGCTGACTCCCCTGCCCCGTGAACAGGAACGCCACCCTGCCCGCACCGGTCTCACCCGTGACCGTCTCGGACCCGACGAGCACCGCGCGGTGTTCCAGCGCGGCCCGGCCGGTCGCCGCCGAGAACGCCACGTCGAGCGCGTTCCCGTCCTTCACCAGTGCGCCGAAGCGCGCGATCTGCGTCTCCAGGGCCGCCGGGCTCTTTGCCGTGACGACCACCGGGGCAAGCGGCAACTCCCGCCGCTCGCCCGGTACTTCGTCCACGGGCGCGACTTCTTCGACGATGACGTGCGCGTTCGTTCCGCTGATGCCGAAGGAGGACACGGCGGCGCGGCGCGGGCGGCCCTCGCTGGGCCACTCGCGTGCCTCGGTCAGCAGCCGTACGTCTCCGGCCTCCCAGTCGACCTGCCGCGTCGGCTCGTCGATGTGCAGCGTCCGCGGAAGCTTGGCGTGACGCATCGCCTGGACCATCTTGATGATCCCCGCGACACCCGCCGCGGCCTGCGTGTGGCCGATGTTGGACTTGATCGAGCCCAGCCACAACGGCTTCCCGACGGCGCGGCCCTGTCCATAGGTGGAGAGGAGCGCCTGCGCCTCGATCGGGTCGCCCAAGGTGGTGCCCGTGCCGTGCGCCTCGACCGCGTCCACATCCGCCGCCGACAGACCCGCGTTCGCCAACGCCTGCTTGATCACACGCTGTTGGGAAGGCCCGTTGGGGGCGGTCAGACCGTTGCTGGCACCGTCCTGGTTCAGCGCGCTCCCCCGCACCACCGCGAGCACCGGATGCCCGAGACGACGCGCGTCCGACAGCCGCTCGACCACGAGGACGCCCGCGCCCTCGCCCCAGCCCGTGCCGTCGGTGGAGGACGAGAAGGACTTGCACCGGCCGTCGGCGGCCAGACCGCGCTGCTCGCTGAAATCGATGAACGACCGCGGTGTTCCCATGACGGTCACACCACCGACGAGGGCGAGTGAGCATTCGCCCGAGCGCAGCGCCTGCGCCGCCCAGTGGAGGGCGACCAGGGACGACGAGCACGCCGTGTCCACGCTCACCGCGGGGCCTTCGAGGCCGAGGGTGTAGGACACGCGGCCCGAGACGATGCTTCCGCCGCCCGTACCGCCGGGGTAGTCGTGGTACATCACGCCGGCGTAGACACCGGTCGCGCTGCCCTTCAGCGTGGTGGGCGCGATCCCGGCGCGCTCCAGCGCCTCCCACGACGTCTCAAGGAGCAGCCGCTGCTGCGGGTCCATGTCGAGGGCTTCGCGAGGGCTGATGCCGAAGAAGTCCGGGTCGAAGTCGCCCGCGTCGTGCAGGAATCCGCCGTCGCGTACGTAGGTCTTGCCCGGAACGCCGGGCTCGGGGTCGTAGATGTCCTCCACGCCCCAGCCCCGGTCGGCCGGGAACTCCGATATCGCGTCGACACCCTCGTCGACCAGCCGCCACAGCCCCTCGGGCGAGTCCACGCCGCCCGGGTAGCGGCACGCCATCGAGACGATGACGATCGGCTCGTCGTCCAGCGGGCTCGCGACGGTCGCGGCCGGAGCCTTCTCCACGGCTCCGGACAGCTCCTCCAGGAGATGTCCTGCCAGCACTCCGGGGGTCGGATAGTCGAAGACGAGCGTGGCGGGCAGGCGGAGTCCGGTGGCTCCCCCCAGCAGGTTGCGCAGTTCGATCGCGGTGAGCGAGTCGAATCCGAGGTCGCGGAAGGCCCGGTCGGGGTCGACCGAATCGGCTCCGGCGTGCCGCAGGACCATCGCGGCCTGGGCGCGGACAAGGCCGAGGAGTTCGGCGGCGCGTTCCGCCTCGTCGAGCCCGGCCAGGCGCTGCCGCAGCACGGCGGTCGCCGACGCGTCGGTGTCGATGACACGGCGCGACCGGCCCCGGACGAGGCCGCGCAGGATGGGCGGTGGCGTGTCGAAGGCGGCCAGGTCGAACCGGACCGGTACCAGCACGGGCTCGGCCGCGGCGGTCGCGGCGTCGAGCAGGGCGAGACCCTCCTCCGGCGCGAGGGAGCGCATGCCGGCGGAGGCGAGCCCGTCCGCCATGCCTTCTCCGGCCCATGGCCCCCAGGCCAGTGACAGCGCGGGAAGTCCGCCCGCGTGCCGGTGCCGTGCGAGGCCGTCGAGCAGGGTGCTGGCCGCCGCGTAGTTGCCCTGTCCGGGGGCGCCGAGTACACCGGCGACGGACGAGAAGAGCACGAACGCGGTGAGCCCCATGTCGCGGGTGAGTTCGTGGAGATGCCAGGCCGCGTCCGCCTTCGGGCGCAGCACGTGATCGACGCGCTCGGGCGTCAGGGAGAGGATCACCCCGTCGTCCAGGACGCCCGCCGCGTGTACGACGCCGCCGATGGTCCGGCCGTCGAGCAGCGCGGCCAGGGCGTCGCGGTCGCCGGAGTCGCACGCGACGATCTCGACATCGGCGCCGAGCGCGGTCAGTTCCTCGGCGAGTTCGGCGGCTCCCGGCGCGTCGGGTCCCCGGCGGCCGGTCAGCAGCAGCCGGCGTACCTCGTGGCGGGTGACCAGATGACGGGCGACGGCGGCCCCGAGGGCACCGGTCCCGCCGGTGATCAGAACGGTGCGCGCGGTGTCCCAGACGGTGTCGGCCTGTTCGAGCGGCACGCCCGCCAGGCGGGGCACCAGCGTCTCGCCGCCGTGGACGCGCTGTTCGGGCTCGCCGGAAGCGACGATCCGGTGGGGGTCGACCGGTGCGTCGGTGTCGACGAGGAAGAAGTGGCCGGGGTGCTCGCCCTCGGCGGCGCGTACGAGTCCCCATACGGCGGCGTGGCCGAGGTCGGAGCCGTCGAGCGCGCCGTTGGTGACGACGACGAGGGAGGTGTCGCCCTTCACCGCTGCCCGCACGGCCTCCAGTACGCCGGAGGTGACCGCACGCACCCCTGCCAGGGTGTCCCCGGTCGTCGGCGGGCAGTGGTGAACGCTCACCTCGGTGTCGTCGGCGCCCGACCGGGCTTCACCGGCCGGGACCCAGTCCACCCGGAAGAGCGCGTTGGCGACGCGGGCCGCGGCCGGTGAGAGGCCGTCCGCGGTGACGGGGCGCAGTGTCAGCGACCCGACCGATGCGACGGGCCGCCCCGTGGCGTCGGCCAGTTCCAGGGACACCGACTTGTCGGCCCGGACGCTCAGCCGGACCCGTGCGGCCATGGCTCCCTCGGCGTGCAGGGTGACGTCGGACCAGGAGAACGGCAGTACGGTCGCGTCCTCGCCCGCCAGGTCGAGCACGTGCAACGCCGAGTCGAGCAGGGCGGGATGGAGGCCGAAGCCGCCGGCGTCGACACCCTCGGGGAGTGCCGTCTCGGCGAACAGCTCGTCGCCGCGCCGCCAGGCGGCGCGCAGTCCGTGGAACGTGGGCCCGTATTCGAGGCGTTCGTAGAGTCCTTCGACGAGAAGAGGCTCGGCGTCGCGCGGCGGCCAGGCCACGAGGTCGGTGGACGGTTCGGCCGCGTCGGGCGCCAGGAACCCCTCGGCGTGCAGGACCCATTCGCGGTCGAGCGGGGCGTCGTCGGCTCGGGAGAACACGCTCACCGGGCGGAGCCCGGACGCGTCGGGCGCGTCGACGGCGACCTGGATGTGGACGCCGCCGTGCTCGGGCAGGAACAGGGGCGCCGCGACGTTGAGTTCCTCGACGCGGTTCCAGCCCACCTGGTCCCCGGCGCGCACGGCGAGTTCCACGTACGCGGTGCCGGGCAGCAGGACGGAGCCGAGCACGGTGTGGTCGGAGAGCCAGGGGTGGGCGCCGGTGGACAGCCGTCCGGTGAACACCACGCCGTCGGAGCCGGGCAGGTGCACCATCGCGCCGAGCAGCGGGTGGTCGGGCCGGTCGAGACCGGCGGAGGTGACGTCGCCGCCCAGGCCGCGCTTGTCGAACCAGTAACGGGCGCGCTGGAAGGGGTAGGTGGGCAGGTCGGCGCGCCGGGCGCCGCGGCCGTCGAAGACGCCCGTCCAGTCGACCTTCAGACCCGCAGCGTGCAGCGCGCCGACTGCCGTGAGAACGGCGACGGTTCCTGCTTCCTTGCGGCGCTGGGCCGGGACGAGTACGGCGGTCTCGGCGGTGGTCGTGAGGCTCTGGCGGGCCATGGCGGTGAGGATGCCGTCGGGGCCGAGTTCGACGTACCGGGTGACGCCTTCGGCCTCCAGGCCGGTCACCGCGTCGGCGAAGCGGACGGTGTCACGGACATGGCCGACCCAGTACGCGGCGGTGGTGACGTCGCCGCTCGCCATGACGGGGACGGTCGGCTCCGCGTACGTGACGCCCTCGGCGACCCGGCGGAAGTCGTCCAGCATCGGGTCCATCAGCGGCGAGTGGAAGGCGTGGGAGACCGTCAGACGGTTCGTCCTGCGCGTGCCGAGCTTGCCGACGACGTCGTCCACGGCTTCCGTGGTGCCCGAAAGCACCACGGACGTGGGGCCGTTGACGGCGGCGATGCCGACACCGTCCCCGAGCAGCGGGACGACCTCGTCCTCGGTGGCCTCGACCGCCACCATCGCGCCGCCCGTCGGCAGCGCCCCCATCAGCCGCGCCCTGGCGGTGATGAGCGTGGCGGCGTCGGCGAGGGAGAACACGCCGGCCACATGGGCGGCGGCGAGCTCGCCGATCGAGTGACCGGCGACGAAATCGGGCCGTACGCCCCAGGATTCGAGGAGCCGGAACAGCGCCACTTCGAGGGCGAAGATCGCGGGCTGGGTGAACTCGGTACGGCTCAGGGCCTCTTCGTCGTTCCACATGACCTCGCGCACGGCGGGGTCGAGAACGGCGCACACCTCGTCGAAGGCGCGGGCGAACACGGGGAACGCGGCGTGCAGGTCGCGGCCCATGCCGAGGCGCTGGCTGCCCTGCCCGGTGAAGAGGAAGGCGGTCAGTCCGGTGGTCCGCGCCGGACCACCGACGGGCGCGCCGTCGGCCAACGCCGTGAGCGCGCCGAGGAGTTCCGCGCGGTCGTGGCCGACCACCATGGCGCGGCGGCTCAGCGCGGCGCGTGTGGTGGCGAGGGAGAACCCGAGGTCGACGGGGTCGAGGCCGGGCGTGTTCCGCAGGTGGTCGGCCAACTGCCGGGCCTGGGCGCGCAGGGCGGTCTCGGTGCCGGCCGACAGCGGCAGCGGCACGGGCACGTCCGAGGACGGCCGCGGCGCGGCGGACCCGGCGGCGGGCTCGGGGTCGGACTCCGCCTGCTCGATGATCACGTGGGCGTTGGTGCCGCTGACGCCGAACGAGGACACCGCGGCGCGGCGCGGCCGGTCGGCGTCGGGCCAGGCCCGGGACTCGGTGAGGAGGCGGACGTTGCCCGCGTCCCAGTCCACCTGGGGCGACGCCTCGTCGGCGTGCAGTGTCCTGGGCAGGGTGCCGCGCCGGATGGCCTCGACCATCTTGATGACGCCGGCGACTCCGGCGGCGGCCTGGGTGTGGCCGATGTTCGACTTGATCGAGCCGAGCCACAGCGGCTCTTCGCGGTTCTGTCCGTACGTGGCGAGCAGCGCCTGCGCCTCGATGGGGTCGCCGAGTGAGGTGCCGGTGCCGTGGCCCTCCATGACGTCGACATCGGCGGGGGTCAGTCCGGCGGCGGTGAGCGCCTGCTGGATGACCCGGCGCTGGGAGGGGCCGTTGGGCGCGCTGAAGCCGTTTGACGCGCCGTCCTGGTTGACGGCCGTACCGCGCACGACCGCCAGGACGGGGTGTCCGTTGCGGCGGGCGTCGGACAGGGTCTCCAGCAGCAGGACGCCGGCGCCCTCGGCCCAGCCGGTGCCGTCGGCCTCGGCGGCGAAGGAGCGGCAGCGGCCGTCGGCGGAGAGCCCGCGCTGCTCGCTGAACTCGATGAACGTCTCGGGGGTGGCCATGACGCTGACACCGCCGGCCAGCGCCAGGGTGCACTCCCCCGAGCGCAGGGCCTGCGAGGCCCACTGGAGCGCGACCAGCGACGACGAGCAGGCCGTGTCGACGGTGACCGCCGGGCCCTCCAGGCCGAGGGTGTAGGCGACGCGCCCCGAGACGAGGCTGCCGTCGCTGCTGGTGATGCCGTAGTCGTGGTACATCGCGCCGGCGAACACACCGGTGCGGCTGCCGCGCAGGGACGCCGGGTCGAGACCGGCCCGTTCCATCGACTCCCAGGTGATCTCCAGCAGCAGCCGCTGCTGGGGGTCCATGGTGAGGGCCTCACGCGGGCTGATCCCGAAGAACTCGGGGTCGAACTGGGCGGCGTCGTGCAGGAATCCGCCCTCGCGCGCGTACGTCTTGCCGGGCTTTCCCGGCTCGGGGTCGTACAGCGCGCCCATGTCCCAGCCACGGTCGCCGGGGAACGGTCCGATCGCGTCACGGCCCTCGTCGACCAGCTCCCACAGCTCCTCCGGGGAGCCGACGCCGCCGGGGAACCGGCAGGCCATGCCGATGATCGCGATGGGCTCGGTGGCCACGCTCGCGGCGGCGCGCAGGCTCTCGTTGTCCTGCCGCAGCCGCTCGTTCTCGACGAGCGAGCCGCGCAGCGCCTCGACGATCTCCTCGACCTGGGCGTCCATGCGCTTCTCAGCCTCCGCTCACCGTTGTGGTCCGCACGTCGCGTGCGCCGACCGTGTCAAGGAATGCGCCGAGCACCTCGTAGAACCGTTCCGGCTCCTCGAAATGCGGGGCGTGGCTGGAGTCTTCGAAGATCTCCCAGCGGGCGTCCGGTATCAGTTCCTCGAAGGGGCGCACCGTGACCGGGGTGGCCTCGTCGTAACGGCCCGACAGGACGAGGGTGGGCACGTCGATGCTGGGCAGGTGGTCGATGACCGACCAGTCGCGCAGACTGCCGATGACATGGAACTCGTTGGGGCCGTTCATGGTGCGGTAGACCGTCGGGTCGCTGACGGCCTCCATGTACGAGGCCATGAGCTCGCCGGGCCAGGGCTGGACGCGGCAGACGTGCCGGGCGTAGAAGACCAGCATCGCCTCGATGTACTCGTCGCTGTCGGTGGTGCCGGCGGCCTCGTGCTTGCGCAGTGTGTCGTCGACGCCGGGCGGCAGCTGGGAGCGCAGGACGTCCATCTCGGCGAGCCACAGCGGGTAGGAGGCCGGTGAGTTGGCGATGACCAGACCGCGCAGCCCGGCGGGGCGCGCCGAGGCGTGCCAGGCGGCGAGCATCCCGCCCCACGACTGCCCGAACAGGACGTAGTCGTCGGCGATGCCGAGCCGGGTCAGCAGGTTCTCCAGCTCGTCCCGGAACAGCTGCGGGTTCCAGAAGCCGGGGTCGGCGTCCGGCAGATGGGTCGAGCCGCCGTTGCCGAGCTGGTCGTAGTGGACCACCGTCCAGCCGCGTTCGGCGTAGACGGACAGACCCGTCAGGTAGTCGTGGGTGGAGCCGGGGCCTCCGTGCACGACGACGAGGGCCGGGCGACCCGCGCCGGTCGGTCCGGTGACGCGGTACCAGGTCTTGAACTCCCGGAAGGGAACAGTTCCTTTGGCCGTGGGCGTGGACGCCATTTCTCAACCACTCTCATTTCGGGTCGTACTCAGCAGGTGCCGCGTCCCCGCACGCGGCGTGCACTTCTTCCGGGGGATCCTGACGTCGGCCACGGCTCAGTCGAGCGTCTCCAGCCACTCCTCGATGGCTCGGGCGGTCGCCGGGGCGTGCTCCTGTCCGAGGGAGAAATGGTTGCCTTCGACGGTGCGCAGGGTGTGCTCGGCGTCCCACGGCTGGGCCCGCATCTCGGCCACGTCGATGCCCTCCGGGGGCTGCACGAACGGCTCGGACGCCTGGACGAAGAGGGTCGGCGTCGCCAGCCGTACGGGGTCGAAGCCCGCCAGCACCTGGAAGTAGTACGGCATCGCGGACAGCCGGGCCGTGTCGAAGCTGCCGACGGTCGTCTCCACCGTGAGCAGTTCGCCCATGAGATGGCCGAAGCCGACGTTCATCGCGGTGTCCTCGACACGGAAGGTGTCGATCAGGACGAGCCCGGCGGGCGGCCTGCCGACCGTCTCCTCCAGGTGCCGGGCGAGGACATGGCCGATGATGCCGCCGGACGAGTAGCCGAGCAGTACGTACGGATCGCCGTCCGCCGCCGCGAGCACGGCGTCGCCGAGGACCTGTGCCAGCACATCGACGGATTCGGGCAGCGGCTCGCCCCGCTGGAATCCGGGCAGCGCCAGCGCGGACACGGGCCGGATGTCCCGGAACTCGGAGCCGAGGCGGGCGTGCTGGTGCACACCGCCGCCGGCCATGGGTGTGGACAGACAGATCAGCCGGGGGCGGCGGGCGCCGTCGGCCAGCCGCACCGTCTTCGGCGGGCTGCCGAGTTCGGCGGGCGTGGTGAACCGGGGCCGCAGCGCGGCGACCGCCGATGCCAGTGCCAGCGCTCCCGTCGAGTCACCGGCGCGCACGGCCCCCCGGAACAGCTCCGTCACGGTCTCGTCCTGGCCGGGCGACGCCTCGTCGGACGGGTCGGGGCGGGTGAGACCGGACTCCATCTCGGCCATGAGGAGACGGGCGAGGTTGGCCGGGTTCTTGCTGTCGAACACGGCCATCGTGGGCAGCTTCACCCCGGTGGCGGCGCTCAGCGCGGTGCGCAGTTCCATCGCGGTGAGCGAGTCGAAGCCGGACTCCAGGAAGTCGCGCGCGGGGTCGACCGCCTCGGGGCCGGAGTGGCCGAGTACGGAGGCCGCGAGGCTCAGGACCAGGTCGCCCAGTGCCCGCTCGCGCTGTTCGGCGGGCATCGCCGCCAGTTCGCGGCGCAGCGCCGCCGGGTCGGCGGTCGCGGCGCGGCGCCGGGTGGACGGGACCAGGCCGCGCAGTACGGCGGGCGGTTCGCCGGCGGCGCCGCTGCGCAGCACCCGCAGGTCCAAGCTCATCGGTACGAGCGCGGGCTCGGGCCTGGTGGCGGCGGCGTCGAACAGCGCGAGTCCGTCGTGCGACGTCAGCGCGGGCATGCCCTGGCGGCGCAGCCGCTGGAGGTCGGCCTCGCCGAGCCCGCCCGCCATGCCGCCGGTGTCCGCCCACAGGCCCCAGGCGAGGGACTGCGCGGGCAGGCCCTCGTCGTGGCGGCGCTGGGCGAGGGCGTCGAGGAAGGTGTTGGCTGCGGCGTAGTTGCCCTGGCCGGGCGATCCGAAGACGCCCGCGGCTGACGAGAACAGGACGAAGGCGCCGAGTTCCTGGTCGCGGGTGAGGTCGTGCAGGTTCAGCGCGCCGTCCACCTTGGGGCGCAGCACCTGTTCGAGGCCGTGCGGCGTCAGGTTGGCGATCATGCTGTCGGCCAGTACGCCGGCGGTGTGCACGACCGCGCCCAGGGTGCGGCCGGCCAGCACCGTCTCCAGGGCGTCCCGGTCGGCCACGTCGCAGGCGGCGATCTCGACGGTCGCGCCGAGGCCGGCCAGTTCCTGCTGGAAGTCGGCGGCGCCCTCCGCCTGGATGCCGCGACGGCTGGTCAACAGCAGGTCACGGACGCCGTGTTCGGTCACCAGGTGGCGGGCGACGAGGGCGCCGAGTCCGCCCGTACCGCCGGTGATCAGTACCGTTCCGGGCCGGGCCCAGGGTGATGCCCCGTCAGCCGGCTCATCGGCCTCCGTTTCCGGCGCCGCCGGGACGCGCGCGAGCCGGGGAACCAGGATCTCCTCGTCCTGGATGCGCAGGTCCCCCTCGCCGGAAGCGACGGCGCGGGCGATCGTCTCCGGGTCGTCGCTGTCGGTGTCGAGCAGCGCGAAGCGCTCCGGGTCCTCCGAATGCGCGGCGCGGACCAGGCCCCAGGCGGAGGTGTGCGCGAGGTCGTCGCCCCCGTGTGTCACCACCATGAGCCTGCTGTCGGCGAACCGTTCGTCCGTGAGCCAGGTCTGGAGGGCCTCAAGTGTCTTGTTGGTGACCGTCCTGACGTTCTCGGCGATCGGGCCCGTGCCGACCGGAAGCGTCAGCGCGACCGTCGCGGGCACCTGGTCGGAGAGCTCCGCCAGGTCCGCGACCGTCGTCCAGTCGGCCTCGTCGGCGGATCCGGCCGATCCGGCCGATCCGGCCGGTGTCCAGGCGAGGTGGAAGAGCGAGTCGCCGGGCCCGGGGGCCACCGGTGCCAGCTGCTCGGCCGATACCTCCCGGGAGATCAGGGACCCCACGGTCGCGACGGGACGCCCTTGTGTGTCGGCGACATGGATGGTCGTCCCGCCGTCGTCGCCGGGGGTGAACCGGACGCGCGCGGCGGTGGCGCCGAAGGCGTGCAGCCGGACGCCCTTCCAGGCGAACGGCAGCGAGGTGGCGTCGTCCTCGCCCGCGCCGAGGATCACCGCGTGCAGGGCTGAGTCGAGCAGGGCCGGGTGCAGCACGAACCGTTCGGCGTCGGTCGCCTCGTCCGGGAGCGCCACCTCGGCGAAGATCTCGTCACCGACGCGCCAGGCGGCCTTGAGCGCCTGGAAGGCAGGGCCGTACGCGTAACCGAGCTCCCGGAACCGGTCGTACGCGCCTTCGGTGGTGATCCGCGCCGTCTCGTCCGGCGGCCAGCGCGTCAGATCGAACGGCGCCGGCGCGGCCGAGTCCTCGGCCGTCAGAGCGCCTTCGGCGTGCAGGACCCAGGGCGCGTCCCCGTCGGCGTCCTCGGCGAGCGAGTGGATGGTCAGGGGGCGGCGGCCCGAGTCGCCGTCCGGCTCACCGACCGTCAGCCGCAGCCGTACGCCCGCCGTTTCGGGCAGGGCGAGCGGCGCGTGGAGGGTCAGTTCGTCGAGGACGCCGTGGCCGACCTGGTCGCCCGCGCGCACGGCCAGTTCGACGAAGGCCGTACCGGGCAGCAGCGTCGCGCCCAGGACCTCGTGGTCGGCCAGCCAGGGGTGGGTGTTGACGGACAGCCGTCCGGTGAAGACAACGGTGTCGGAGCCGGGCACGGCGATCTCGGCGCTCAGCAGCGGGTGGTCGAGCGTGGTCAGGCCCATGGAGGCGGCGTTGCCGCCCCCGGTCACCGGCTCCGAGAGCCAGAATCGACCGCGCTGAAACGAGTAGGTGGGCAGATCGACACGGCGTGCCCCGCGGTCCGCGAAGAGGGCCGTCCAGTCGGGCGAGGCGCCCGTGGTGTGCAGGTGCGCGACCGCCGTCAGGAGCGTCGCGGCCTCGGGCCGTTCGCGGCGCAGGGCGGCGGCGGTGACGGCCTCCGGCGCCGTCTGGCGGGCCATGGAGGTGAGCGCTCCGTCGGGGCCGATCTCCAGGAAGCGGGTCACACCCTCGTCCTGGAGTCGGCGGACGTCGTCGGCGAACCGCACCGCGTCGCGTACGTGCCGTACCCAGTACTCGGCGGACGCCATGTCCTTCACCAGCCGGATGCGCGGCCGGTCGTAGGTGACGCTCTCGGCGACCTTGCGGAAGTCGTCGAGCATCGGTTCCATCAGCGGCGAGTGGAACGCGTGCGAGACGGTCAGCCGGCTCGTCCTGCGGTCGGTGAAGTGCTCCGTGACCGCCGTCACCGCGTCCTCGGCGCCCGAAATGACCACGGACGTAGGGCTGTTGACGGCGGCGATTCCCACCTCGTCGGTGAGCAGCGGGGCGACTTCCTCCTCCGTGGCCTCGATCGCCACCATCGCGCCGCCCGCCGGGAGCGCCTGCATCAGCCGTCCGCGCTCGGCGACCAGCCGTGCCGCGTCCTTCAGACCGAGTACGCCCGCGACATGGGCCGCCGCCAGCTCGCCGATGGAGTGTCCGGCCAGGTAGTCGGGCTTGACTCCCCAGGACTCGACCAGCCTGAAGAGGGCGACCTCAAGGGCGAAGATCGCGGGCTGTGCGGATTCCGTACGGTGCAGCGCCGCCTCGTCGCCCCACATCACGTCCTTGAGCGGCAGGCCCGTCGCCTCGCACACCTCGTCGAACGCCGCCGCGAAGGCCGGGAACGTGTCGTACAACTCCCGCCCCATGCCCAGGCGTTGGCTGCCCTGGCCGGTGAAGAGGAACGCGACCTTGCCCTCGCGCCGCTTGCCGGTGACGACGGACGGCGACGAGGTTCCCCCGGCGAGTGCGGTGAGTCCGCCGAGGAGGGCCCTGCGGTCCTCGGCGACGATCGCCGCGCGGTGTTCGAGGGCGGCGCGGCCGGTCGCGAGCGACAGGCCGACATCGGCGGGCGCCAGTTCCGGCCGCTCGCGCAGGTAGGAGTGGAGGCGTTCGGCCTGTGCGCCCAGCGCCTGTTCGGTCCTGGCCGAGAGGGTCCACAGGACCGGCCCCCCGGTGGCCTGGCCCGACGGCGCCTCCTCCTCGGCGGGCGGCGCCTCCTCGATGATCACATGGGCGTTGGTGCCGCTGATGCCGAAGGACGAGACGCCCGCGCGGCGCGGGTGTTCCTGGTCGGGCCACTCCCGTGGCTCGGTGAGCAGCCTGACGTCACCCGTCTCCCAGTCCACCTGGGGCGTCGGCTCGTCCACGTGCAGCGTCGGCGGCATGACGCCGTGCCGGATCGCCTCGACCACCTTGATGATGCCGGCCACGCCCGCGGCGGCCTGCGTGTGACCGATGTTCGACTTGATGGAGCCCAGCCAGAGCGGCCGGTCCCCGGGGCGGTCCTGCCCGTAGGTGGCGAGCAGTGCCTGCGCCTCGATCGGGTCGCCGAGTGTCGTGCCGGTGCCGTGGCCCTCGATCAGGTCGACGCCGTCGGCGGATATCCGGGCGTTGGCGAGCGCCTGCTTGATGACCCGCCGCTGGGACGGCCCGTTGGGGGCCGTCATGCCGTTGCTGGCGCCGTCCTGGTTGATCGCCGTGCCGCGTACGACTCCGAGTACGGGGTGGCCGTTGCGGCGGGCGTCCGCCAGCCGCTCCACGAGGATCATGCCGACGCCCTCGCCCCAGCCGGTGCCGTCGGCGGCGGCTGCGTACGACTTGCAGCGGCCGTCGGTCGCAAGACCGCGCTGGTGGCTGAACTCGATGAACGTCTCGGGCGTCGCCATCACCGTGACACCGCCGGCCAGCGCGAGCGTGCACTCCCCCGACCGAAGGGCCTGGACCGCCCAGTGCAGCGCGACCAGGGAGGACGAGCAGGCGGTGTCGATCGTCACCGCGGGGCCTTCGAGGCCCAGCGTGTACGCGACCCGGCCGGAGGCCATGGCGCCCGTGCTGTTGTTGTACGTGTAGTCGTGGTACATCATCCCGGCGAAGACACCGGTCGCGCTGCCCTTGAGCGTGGTGGGGTCGATCCCCGCGCGCTCCAGCACCTCCCAGGACGCCTCCAGCAGCAGCCGCTGCTGCGGGTCCATGACCATCGCCTCGTTCGGCGCGATTCCGAAGAAGGCGGGATCGAACTCGGCGGCGTCGTAGAGGAATCCGCCTTCACGCGAGTACGTCTTGCCGGGCTTTCCGGGCTCGGGGTCGTAGATGCCCGCCTCGTCCCAGCCTCGGTCGGCGGGGAACCGCGAGACGGCGTCCGTCCCGTCGGCGACCAGCCGCCACAGCTCCTCGGGCGAGTTCGCGCCGGGGTAGCGGCAGCTCATCGCCACGATCGCGATCGGTTCGCGGGAAGCGGCCTGGAGGGCGCGGTTGCGCGCACGCAGGCTCTCGGACTCCTTGAGCGACGCGCGCAGCGCCGCCACGAGCTTCTGGTCGGTGTCGGCCATCGTGTCCTCAGATTTCCCGCGTCGCTTCGTCCAGATCGGTGTCCTGCAGCGCCATGCTGATCAGGGCGTCGGCGTCCATCGCGTCGATCGACTCCTCCTCCGCGGCGGCCGGGGCCGTACCGGAAGTGGCGCCGGCGCCCGCGAGTTCGAGCAGGGCGTCCATGAGTCCCGCGTCGGCCAGCCTGCTGAGTGGTATCGACCCGAGCAGCCGGCGGACCGTCTCCTCGTCGGCGCCCGCGCCGTCGCCGTCGGGCGCCAGCTCCGCGACGATGTGCTCGGCGAGCACCTTCGCGGTGGGGTGGTCGAAGATCATCGTGGCGGGCAGGCGCAGCCCGCCGGCGGCGTTGAGGGTGTTACGGAACTCGACGGCTCCCAGGGAGTCGAATCCCAGGTCGCCGAAGGCCCGTTCGGGCTCGACTGCCTCCGGACCCGCGTGGCCGAGGATCGCCGCGGCGTGGGTACGGACGAGGTCGAGGACTTCGTCGTACCGCTCGTCGGCGGGCAGTGCGGCCAGGCGCTGCCGCAGCGCCGCGGCCCCGCCCGCGTGGTCCGCCGAGACGACCCGCCGGGAGGTGCCGCGTACCAGGCCGCGCAGGATCGGCGGCACGTCCGCCGCGTTCATGGTCCTGGTGTCCAGGCTCATGGGGACCAGTGTCGAAGCGGCCAACGAGCCCGCCACATCGAGGAGTTCGAGTCCCTGCTCGGGCGAGAGCCCCGCGAGACCCGAGCGGTCGATCCGCTGCCGGTCGGCCTCGGCGAGCTCACCGGCCATGCCGGAGTCGGTCGTCCACAGACCCCAGGCGAGGGACTGGGCGGCGAGACCGTGGGCGCGGCGGTGCGCGGCGAGGGCGTCCAGATAGGCGTTGGCCGCCGCGTAGTTGCCCTGTCCGGGTGTGCCGATCACACCGGCCGCCGAGGAGAACAGGACGAACGCGCCCAGGTCCATCTCGCGGGTCAACTCGTGGAGATTCAGGGCTGCCAGGGCCTTGGGGGCCACAACCTTGTCCAGGCGCCCGGGTGTCAGCGAGGCGATCACACCGTCGTCCAGGACACCCGCCGCGTGCACCACACCGGTGAGAGAACGTCCGGCCAGCAGCGCGGCCAGCGCGTCGCGGTCGGCGACGTCGCAGGCGGCGACCTCGACCTCGGCCCCCAGCCCGGTGAGTTCCTTCACCAGCTCGGCCGTCCCCGGGGCGTCCGGGCCCCGGCGGCTGGTCAGCAGCAGCCGGCGGACGCCGTGCGCGGTGACCAGGTGGCGGGCGACGAGTCCGCCGAGGGCGCCGGACGCGCCCGTGATCAGTACCTCGTCGCCGAAGACCGTCGACGGCTCGGACTCGGCGACCGACGCGGCCCGCAGTCTGGGTACGTAGATCTTCCCGTCCCGGACGGCCACTTGGGGCTCTCCGGCCGCCAGCGCCAGGGCGATGTCCGCCTTCTCGTCCTCACCGGCCACATCGACCAGGACGAACCGGTCCGGCTCCTCCGACTGGGCGCTGCGCACCAGGCCCCACGCGGCGGCGCCGGCCAGGTCGGTGATGTCCTCACCGGCCACGGACACCGCGCCACGCGTGACCACCGCGAGGGTGTCGGTCTCCGCCTGGACGGCCTTCAGGAGCGGGTGCAGCGTGGCGGGCACGTCGTCGCCCTCGGTCCGCCACACCTTCATGTCCCGGGCGGCGTCCTCGCGTACGGCGACCGGCGTCCACTCGACCTGGAAGAGCGAGTCGACGCGGGTGAGCGAGCCCTCGGCCATCGGGCGCAGGGTCAGGGCGTCGACGGAGACGACCGGCTGCCCGGCGCCGTCCACGGCGTGGATGGCCACCTGGTCCTGGCCGGACGGTGTCATCCGGACGCGCAGCGCGGTGGCGCCGGAGGCGTGCAGTTCCACGCCCGCCCAGGAGAACGGCAGGACGACGCGGTCGTTCTCCGCCAGCAGCGGGACCGTGTGCAGGGCCGAGTCGAGGAGCGCCGGGTGGATGCCGAAGCGGTCGGACGCCGCGGACAGCGCGATCTCGGCGTACACCTCCTGACCGTCGCGCCAGGCGGCCTTCAGGCCCTGGAACGCGGGCCCGTACTC
Organism: Streptomyces sp. NPDC058665; assembly: GCF_042714995.1. Taxonomy (NCBI): domain Bacteria; kingdom Bacillati; phylum Actinomycetota; class Actinomycetes; order Kitasatosporales; family Streptomycetaceae; genus Streptomyces; species Streptomyces sp. NPDC058665. The sequence continues at coordinate 13,444 of NZ_JBHXRX010000040.1, read as the reverse complement.
GATTCCGGCCTCGGCCAGGCTCTCGTACAGCCCGGTCGGGTCGACAGGCTCGGCGCCGGGCGGCGGCCACTGGGTCATCGACGCGGCCGGGGCCGCCGCAGACGGAGCCAGGATTCCGGCGGCGTGCCGGGTCCAGGGCAGCTGGAGTTCGTCCGCGCCGCGGGCGTAGATCTCGACGGGCCTGCGGCCGGCTCCGTCGTCCTCACCGACGACGACCTGTACGGCCGTGGCGGTGGTTCCGGTGAGGACCAGGGGTGCCTCAAGGTTGAGTTCCTCGATGCGGCCGAGGCCGACCTCGTCGCCCGCGCGGACCGCCAGTTCGACGAAGCCCGTGCCGGGGAAGAGCAGGGTGCCCGCGACGGCGTGTTCAGCCAGCCAGGGCTGTGAACCGAGCGACAGACGCCCCGTCAGTACGGTGCGGTCCGCGCCCGCTATCGAGACCGTCCGGTCGAGCAGCGGGTGGTCGGACGCGTCCGCGCCCCGCCCGGACTCGATCCAGAACGACTGGCGCTGGAAGGGGTAGGTGGGCAGGTCGACGCGGCGCGCCCCGCGTCCGTCGAAGACGGCGTTCCAGTCGACCCGGACTCCGGCGGCGAACAGCCGGCCGACACCGGTGAAGAGGGTTTCCGTGCCGGGGTGGTCGCGGCGCTGGGTGGCCGCGGCCGTTCCGTCGGCGCTCTGCCGCACCATGGCGGTCAGCACGCTGTCAGGACCGATCTCCAGGAACCGGTTGACGCCCTGCTCCTGGAGGTGGCGGACGTCGTCGGCGAAGCGCACGGCTTCGCGCACATGCCGTACCCAGTAGTCGGCCGAGGCCACGTCCTTGGTCAGCTGGATCACCGGCTCGCGGTACGTGACGCTCTCCGCGACCTTCCGGAACTCCTGGAGCATCGGGTCCATCAGCGGCGAGTGGAAGGCGTGCGACACCTTCAGCCGGGTCGACTTGCGGTCGGCGAAGTGCTCCCCGATCGCGGTGACGGCCTCCTCGGTGCCCGAAACGACCACGGAGCCGGGGGTGTTGATCGCCGCGATGCTCACCTGTTCGCCGAGGAGCGGCGCGACCTCGTCCTCGGTGGCCCGGATCGCCAGCATCGCGCCGCCGGACGGGAGTTCCTGGATGAGCCGGCCCCGGGCCGTGATCAGCCGGGCGGCGTCCTGGAGATCGAAGACCCCGGCGACGTGCGCCGCCGCCAGTTCACCGATGGAGTGGCCGGTCATGAGGTCCGGCCTGATGCCCCAGGACTCCACGAGGCGGAAGAGGGCGACCTGGAGGGCGAAGATCGCGGGCTGGGTGAACTCGGTACGGCCCAGGGCCTCTTCGTCGCTCCAGATGACGTCGCGGACGGCGGGGTCGAGCAGGTCGCACACCTCGTCGAAGGCGGCGGCGAAGACCGGGAACGTCGCGTACAGCTCCTGGCCCATTCCGGCCCACTGGCTGCCCTGTCCGGTGAACAGGAACGCCAGCCTGCCCTCGGTGACCGAGTCGATCACGGTCTCGGAGCCGACGCGTACGGCGCGGTGTTCCAGCGCGGCGCGGCCGGTCGCGGCGGAGTACGCCACGTCCAGCTCGTCCGCGTCGATGGAGGTGATCCGGTCGAGCTGGGCCTGGAGGGCCGTACGGGTCCGGGCGGACACCACCAGGGGGACGACGGGCAACTCCCGCCGCTCCACCGGCTCTTCGTCGACCGGTGCGGCCTCTTCGATGATGACGTGGGCGTTGGTTCCGCTGATGCCGAAGGAGGAGATGCCCGCGCGGCGCGGGCGGCCGTCGTGCGGCCACTCCCTCGGCTCGGTGAGGAGTTGTACGTCTCCGGCCTCCCAGTCCACCTGGGGGGTCGGCTCGTCCACGTGCAGCGTCCGGGGAAGCGTGGCGTGGTGCATCGCCTGGACCATCTTGATGATGCCCGCGACACCCGCGGCGGCCTGCGCGTGGCCGATGTTGGACTTGATCGAGCCGAGCCACAGCGGCCGGTCGTCGGGGCGGCCCTGGCCGTAGGTGGCAAGCAGTGCCTGCGCCTCGATGGGGTCACCGAGGGTGGTGCCCGTGCCATGCGCCTCGACCGTGTCCACATCGGCGCCCGCGAGGCCCGCGTTGGCCAGCGCCTGCTTGATCACGCGTTGCTGGGAGGGCCCGTTGGGGGCGGTCAGACCGTTGCTGGCACCGTCCTGGTTGGTCGCCGAGCCGCGTACGAGGGCCAGCACCGGGTGGCCGTTGCGGCGGGCGTCCGACAGCCGCTCCACCAGGAGCATGCCGACGCCCTCGCTCCAGCTGGCGCCGTCGGCGGCGGCGGCGAAGGACTTGCAGCGGCCGTCGGTGGCCAGGCCCCGCTGCTCGCTGAACTCCACGAAGTTGTCCGGCGCGGCCATCACCGTCACCCCGCCGGCCAGGGCGAGCGTGCACTCGCCCGACCGCAGGGCCTGGGCCGCGAGATGCAGGGCGACCAGGGAGGACGAGCAGGCGGTGTCGACGGTCACCGCGGGGCCTTCGAGCCCCAGGGTGTAGGAGACGCGGCCGGATGCGATGGCGCCGGTGCTGCTGTTGTGGGTGTAGTCGTGGTACATCATTCCGGCGAACACGCCGGTCGGGCTGCCCTTGAGCGTCGTCGGGTCGATCCCCGCGCGCTCCAGCGCCTCCCAGGACGCCTCCAGCAGCAGCCGCTGCTGCGGGTCCATGACCAGGGCCTCGTTCGGGGCGATCCCGAAGAAGCCGGGGTCGAACTCGGCGGCGTCGTGCAGGAATCCGCCCTTGTCGACGTAGCTGGTCCGGGGGCGGGTGCCCGTGGGGTCGTAGATCCGCTCCAGGTTCCAGCCGCGGTCGGTGGGGAAGTCGGAGATGGCGTCCGTGCCGCTGTCGACCAGCTGCCACAGATCCTCCGGCGAGGTCACCCCTCCGGGGTAGCGGCAGGCCATGGCGACGATCGCGATCGGGTCGTCGCCGGCCGGGGTCGCGACGGAGGTGACACGGGCCTCGTGCACCGTTCCCGAGACCTCGTCGAGGAGGTGGCGCGCGAGCACGGTGGGGTTCGGGTAGTCGAAGACCAGCGTGACGGGCAGGCGCAGACCGGTGGACTGGCCGAGCCCGTTGCGCAGTTCCATCGCCGCCAGCGAGTCGACGCCCAGGTCGCGGAAGGCGCGCTCCGGGTCGACGGCGTGCGGTCCGGCGTAGCCGAGCGTGGTGGCGGCCTGCGCGCGGACCAGGTTCAGCAGCAGGTCCAGGCGCTGGTCCTCGGACAGCCCGGCGAGCCGTTCGAGGAGCCCGTCCGCGTCGGCGCGGGTGCGGGCGGTGCCACGGGTGACGACGGGGATCAGTCCGCGCAGCAGGTCCGGTACGGAGCCACTGGCGCGGACGGCGGGCAGGTCGAGCTTGACGGGGACGAGCGCGGCGGGTTCGTCCGCCCGCGCGGCGGCGTCGAAGAGCGCCAGGCCCTCGGCGTGGGACAGGGAGAGGATGCCACCGCGTTCGATACGGGACTTGTCGGTGTCCGTCAGGGTCCCGGCCATGCCGGTGCTGGTCTGCCACACGCCCCAGGCGAGCGACTGGGCGGGCAGGCCGCTCGCCCGGCGGTGCTCGGCGAGAGCGTCCAAGTAGGCGTTGGCGGCTGCGTAGTTGCCCTGCCCCGGCGAGCCGATCACACCGGCGGCCGAGGAGAACAGCACGAAGGCGCTCAGGTCCATGTCGCGCGTCAGCTCGTGCAGATACAGGGCCGCGTCCGCCTTCGGGCGCATCACCCGGTCCACCCGCTCGGGCGTCAGCGACGCGATCACACCGTCGTCCAGGACACCCGCCGCGTGTACGACGCCGGTGAGCGAACGCCCGGCCAGCAGCGCGGCCAGCGCCTCGCGGTCGCCGACGTCGCACGCGGCGACCGCGACCTCGGCGCCCAGCCCGGTCAGTTCCTCCACCAGCTCGGCCGCGCCGGGCGTTTCCAGGCCCCGGCGACCGGTCAGCAGCAGCCGCGACACGCCGTACTCGGTGACGAGATGCCGGGCCATCAGGGCGCCCAGGACTCCCACTCCACCGGTGATCAGCACCTCGTCGCCGAACGTCGGCGCCGGTGCGTCCCCGGTCTCGGGCGCCGCGGTCACACGGGCCAGCCGGGGCGCGTGGGCGACACCGTCGCGTACGACCACACGCGGCTCACCGGTCGAAAGCGCCAGCGCCAGCGCGGCGTTGTCCGCGTCCGCCGCCCCGTCCGCGTCGCCGTCCAGGTCGATCAGGAAGAACCGGTCGGGGTCCTCGGTCTGGGCGGTACGGACCAGACCCCAGACGGCCGCGGCGGCCAGGTCGGCGACGTCGCCGCCGTTGAACGAGACCGCGCCGCGCGTGACGACCACCAGCCGGGACTCGGCGGACTGGAGCGCCTCCAGGGCCAGATTGACCGCCGCGCGCACGTCCGATCCGCCCGGGAGACGGAACACCTCGGCGTCGGACGGCGGTTCGGCCTGGGTGCTCCCGGCGGGGACCGGGGCCAGGGTGACGTGGTAGAGCGATTCCGTACGGGGCTTGGTCTTGACGTCCGTGAGGGGCCGCAGCACCAGGGAGTCGACCGTCGCGACGGGCTGCCCGGTCGCGTCGGCGATCGTCAGGGCCGCCACACCGTCCTGCGCGGCGGTGATGCGTACGCGCAGCGCGCTCGCGCCGGCGGCGTGCAGTTCCACTCCGGACCAGGCGAACGGCAGCATGGCCGAGTCGCCGGTTCCCGCCGGGGAGAGTCCGATGGCGTGCAGACCCGCGTCGAAGAGGGCCGGGTGCAGGCCGAAGGCGTCCGCCTTGGCGTCGTCGGGCAGGGCGATGTCGGCGAACACCTCGTCGCCGGCCCGCCAGGCGGCGCGCAGCCCGCGGAAGGTCGGCCCGTACGCCAGGCCCATGCCGACCAACTCCTCGTAGAGGGTGTCGACATCGAGGTCCAGCGGCTCGGCCCCGGGCGGGGGCCACTCGGTCAGTTCGCTGCCGCCGGCCGAGGTGCTCGCGGTGAGCACACCGGTGGCGTGCCGGTTCCACGGCAGGTCGGTCGCCTCCTGGTCACGGGAGTACACCTGGACCTCGCGGCGGCCCGCGTCGTCCGCGGCTCCGACCACGACCTGTACCGCGACCCCGCCGCGCTCGGCGAGGACCAGCGGGGCCTCGATGGTCAGCTCCTCGATACGGCCGCAGCCCACCTCGTCGCCGGCCCGTACCACCAGTTCCACGAATCCGGTGCCGGGGAAGAGGATCGATCCTTCGACGACATGGTCGGTGAGCCAGGGCAGTGATCCGGTCGACAGCCGCCCGGTGAGCACCACCTCGTCCGAGCCGGCGAGCATGACCATGGCGCCCAGCAGCGGATGGCCGAGGGAGCCCAGGCCCATCGAGGCGGCGTCGGCGTTCGCGATCTCGTCGGTCAGCCAGAAACGGCGGTGCTGGAAGGCGTACGTCGGAACCTCGGCCTGCCCGGCGCCCGTTCCCTCGTACACCTTCTCCCAGTCGACGCTCACGCCGTGGGTGTGCGCCTGCGCGAGAACGGTCAGCAGCCGGTCGAGGCCACCGTCGTTGCGGCGCAGTGTGCCGATCGTGGTCTGTTCCATGCTCGGGGCCAGCACCGGATGCGGGCTGGCCTCGATGAACACCCCCACGCCCTGCTCGGTGAGCTTGCGGATCACCAGGTCGAACTCGACGGTCTGGCGCAGATTCCGGTACCAGTACCCGGCGTCCATGCCGGTGGTGTCCAGCAGCCCGCCGGTCACCGTGGAGTAGAAGGGGATCTGGGCGGCGCGGGGCTTGACGGGTGCGAGTACGTCGAGCAGTTCCTGCTCGATGCGCTCCACCTGGGCCGAGTGCGAGGCGTAGTCCACCTGGATCCGGCGGGCCCGCACTCCGTCCGCCTCGCAGGAGGCGATCAGTTCGTCCAGCGCCTCGACCTCGCCCGAGACCACGGTCGAGGTACCGCCGTTGACCACGGCGATACCGGTACGGGTGCCCCAGCGCGAGATCAGCCGCTCGGTCTCCTCCCTGGGGAGGGCGACGGACACCATTCCGCCCTGGCCGGACAGCGCGAGGAGCGCCTTGCTGCGGAGCGCCACGACCCGGGCGCCGTCCTCCAGCGTGAGCGCTCCTGCCACACTCGCCGCGGCGATCTCGCCCTGCGAGTGACCGACCACCCCGACGGGCTCGACGCCGTAGTGCCGCCACAGACCCGCGAGCGACACCATGACCGCCCACAGGACCGGCTGCACCACATCCACGCGTTCCAGCAGGGCCTCGTCGCCGAGCGCCTCGCCCAACGACCAGTCCACGAACGGCGAGAGAGCCTTCTCGCACGCGGCCATCCGCTCCGCGAACACGGGCGACGACGCCATCAGTTCGACGGCCATCCCCACCCACTGGGACCCCTGCCCGGGGAACACCATGACCGCGCCGGAACCGGGCCGGGCCGTCGCCACCGGTGCCTCACCCTGGACCAGGGCTTCGAGCCCCTGGGCGAACCCCTCCTGGTCGGGTGCCAGTACGGCGGCCCGGTACTCGTACGCCGCGCGCTGGGTGGCCAGCGACCACCCCACGTCCAGCGGCCGGGCGTCCGCCACCTCGTCGCGCAGCCGCTCGGCGTAGGCGCGTACGGTGGCCTCGGTCTTCCCCGAGATCAGCCAGGGGACGACCGGCAGGTCAAGACTCTTCTTCTGCTCCGGAGCAGACTCGGCCGGTGCGTCCTCGCCGGAGACATCCGGTACGTCCCCGGCGCGCGGGGCCTCCTCCAGGACAACATGCGCGTTGGTACCACTGGCCCCGAACGACGACACGGCGGCGCGGCGCGGGCCATCGCCCTCCGGCCAGTCGCGGGTCTCTGTGAGCAGCCGGACGTTCCCGGCCGCCCAGTCCACCTGTCCGGTCGGCTCGTCCACGTGCAGCGTCTTCGGCAGCGTGCCGTGACGGAGCGCCTGGACCATCTTGATGACACCGGCGACACCCGCCGCGGCCTGCGTGTGACCGATGTTGGACTTCACCGAACCCAGCCAGAGCGGCCGGTCCTCGGTGTGGTCCTGCCCGTAGGTGGCCAGCAGCGCCTGCGCCTCGATCGGGTCACCCAGGGTGGTGGCCGTGCCGTGCGCCTCCACGACGTCGACATCGGCCGTCGTCAGGTCGGCGTTGGCCAGGGCCGCCTGGATCACCCGGCGCTGGGAAGGGCCGTTGGGCGCGGTGATGCCGTTGCTTGCGCCGTCCTGGTTGACGGCGCTGCCGCGTATCACCGCGAGAATCGGGTGGCCGCTGCGGCGGGCGTCCGACAGCCGCTCCACCAGGAGCATGCCGACGCCCTCGCCCCAGCCGGTCCCGTCGGCCGACGCGGCGAACGCACGGCAGCGGCCGTCCGTCGACAGACCCCGCTGCCGGCTGAACTCCACATAGGTGACCGGTGTCGACATGACCGTCACACCGCCGGCCAGCGCGAGGGTGCACTCCCCGCTACGCAGCGCCTTGATGGCCATGTCCAGCGCGACGAGCGAGGACGAGCAGGCGGTGTCGACCGTGACCGCCGGGCCCTCAAGACCCATGGTGTAGGCGACGCGGCCGGAGACCAGCGCACCGGTCACGCTGCTGCTCGGGTAGTCGTGGTAGACGAGCCCGGCGAACACCCCGGTGGCGCTGCCCTTCAGCGATGGCGGGTCGATACCGGCCCGCTCCACCGCCTCCCAGGACGTCTCCAGCAGCAGCCGCTGCTGCGGGTCCATCGCCATCGCCTCAAGAGGGCTGATGCCGAAGAACTCGGGGTCGAAGTCGCCGGCGCCCTCAAGGAAGCTGCCCTTGTTGACGTAGGTGGTGTCCTCGCGCGTCCCGTCCGGGTCGTACAGCCCGTCCAGGTCCCAGCCGCGGTCGGTGGGGAACTCCCCCACCGTGTCCACGCCTTCGGCGACCACGTTCCACAGGCCTTCCGGCGAGACCGCGCCACCGGGGAAACGGCATGCCATTCCCACGATCGCGATCGGCTCCCGTTCCCGGTCCTCCACCTCACGCAGACGGCGCCGAGTCTGCTGCAACTCGCCGGTGGCAAGCCGCAGATACTCGCGGAGCCGGTCGTCGTTGGAGTCCTTCGACATCGTCATCAACCAATCCGTGAAAGTTCACACAGCAGAGAGGCGGGAGCCGTCAGGACAGTCCCAGTTCCTTGTTCAGCACCGCGAACAACTCGTCATCGGATTCGGCCACCAGGCCGCCGACGGGCTCGTCCGCCACCCCGCTCCGAGCGTCGCGCGCCCGCCGTGACATGGCTTCGAGCCGGGCCGTCACCTTGGCGTGGGCCTCGCCGTCGTCCGACGCCAGCTCGGCCAGAACGCCTTCGAGGCGGTTCAGTTCAGCCAGCAGCGTCGTCGCCCTGTCGGCCTCCGCCGGCCGCAGCCCTTCGTGCACGAGCTCGGCGATCGCCAGCGGGGTCGGGTGGTCGAAGGCCAGGGTCGGGGGCAGGGACAGCCCCGTCTCGGTGTTGAGCGCGTTGCGCAGTTCGACCGCGCCCAGCGAGGTGAGGCCGAGTTCGTTGAACGCGCGGTCCGGCGGCACCTCGTCGCCGCCGCCGTGTCCGAGCACCTGGGCGACATGGCCCCGGACCAGGTCCAGGAGGAACTTCTCCCGTTCCGGTACGGACATCCCGGACAGCCGCTCCCACGACGCCCGGCCGACCGGCGCGCGACGGTTCTGGACCCGTACGAGTCCGCCGAAGATCGCGGGCAGCGCCCCCGTCTCGGCGTGGGACCGCATCAGCGCCAGGTCGAACCTGACCGGCAGGGACATCGCCGGCCGTCCCGGCAGGGTCGCCGCGTCCAGCAGCGCCAGCCCCTCCTCGGGGGTCAGCGGCGGCATTCCCGTACGCCGCAGACGCGCCAGCTCGGCGTCGTCCAGACGGTCGGCCATGCCCCCGACCTCGATCCAGGGTCCCCAGCCGAGGGTCACCGCGGGCAGCCCCTTGGTGGCCCGGTGCCGGGCGAGGGCGTCCAACCAGGCGTTCGCGGCGGCGTAGTTGGCCTGTCCGGCGCCGCCGAGCGTGCCGGCGACGGACGAGAAGATCACGAACGAGGAGAGGTCGTGGTCCTGGGTGAGTTCGTGCAGATACCAGGCGGCGTCGACCTTCGGCCGCATGACCGTGTCCAGCCGTTCGGGCGTCAGCGCCCCGATGAGGCCGTCGTCCAGCACACCGGCGGAGTGGACCACACCCGTCAGGGGTCGTTCGGCCAGCAGGGCGGCCAGGGCGTCCCGGTCGGTCACGTCACAGGTGACGACCTCAACCTCGGCGCCCGATCCGGTCAGTTCGGCGACCAGTTCGGCCGCGCCCGGCGTGTCCATGCCCCGCCGGCTGGTGAGCAGCAGGCTCTTGGCGCCGTGCCGCGCGGCCAAGTGCCGGGCGGCCAGGGCGCCGAGGCCGCCCAGACCACCGGTGATCAGGATCGTGCCGTGCGAGCCCCACGAGGGGACGCGCTCCTCGACCGCGGGGACGCGGGCGAGCCTCGGCACCAGGATCTCACCGTCGCGCACGGCGATCTCGGGTTCGGCGAGGCGCAGCACCTCGTCGGGCAGTTCGGTGCCGGTGGCGGCGTCCGCGTCCAGATCCACGAGGACGAAGCGGCCCGGGTGCTCGGACTCCGCAGCGCGTACCAGGCCCCACACCGAGGCGTGCCCGAGGTCGCTGCCGTCGGTGGCGCCCCGCGTGACGACCACGAGCCTGGAGTCCGCGGCCTGTTCGTCGTCGAGCCACCGCTGGAGGACGGGGAGCACCTGATGGGTGATCGCCCGGAAGCCTTCCGGCACGGACTCCTCCACCGGCGGGCACTCGTAGACCACATGAGAGCCGGCCTCGGACGCGGCGGGTGCCGGGGCGGTGACCCACTCGACGTGGAAGAGCGATTCACGGCCGCCGGTGTGTGCCCGTACCTCGTCCGTGGAGATCGCGCGTGTCTCGACCGACTCCACCGACAGGACGGGAAGACCCTGCGCGTCGACGCGTACGGAGGCTCCGCGCCACACATGGGCGAGTGTCGGCTCGCCGGCCGGGTGGCCGTCGGAGTGGAGTCCGGCGGCGCGCGAGGCGGCTTCGAGCACCGCGGCGTACGTCTCGTCGTCACGCGTCCAGGAGGACTCGTCGGCCCCGTCGCCCGAGGTCAGTACGGCGGTGGCGTGCTTCACCCAGGCGGCCTGGTCGTCACGGCGCGAGTACACGCCGAGGGACCCGGCCTCGTCGACCATGACGCGCAGCGTCCTGTCGTCCTCGGTGCCGGCCATAACGAGCGGTGCGTCCAGGGTGAGTTCTTCGACACGGCCGCGGTCCGTCTGCTCGGCGACCGCCAGGGCCAGTTCCAGGAACACCTCGCCGGGCACCACGACGGCGCCGAAGGCGTCGTGGTCGGTGAGCCAGGAGTGGGTGTCGAGGGACAGACGCCCCGTGAACACCACACCGCCCGTGTCCGGGAGGACAATCCCGGAGGTGAGCAGGGGGTGGTCGACCGCGTCCGCACCGGCGGCCGTGTTCGACTGTTCGACGAGCCAGAAGCGCTTGCGCTGGAAGGGATACGTCGGCAGATCCACCCGGCGGGCACCACGACCGTCGAAGACCGTGTCCCAGTCGACGGGAACTCCGGCCGCGAACAGCCGGCCCACACCCGCGAACAGGCTCTCGACCTCGGGACGGTCACGACGCAACGTCGCCGCGAGAGTGCCCTCGGCGCTCTGGCCTGCCATCGCGGTGAGCACGCCGTCGGGGCCGATCTCCAGGAACCGCGTCACACCCTGGTCCTGCAACTCACGCACATCGTCGGCAAACCGCACCGCCCCACGCACATGCGCGACCCAGTAGTCGGCGTTGGCCACATCCCGCACCAGCCGGATCACCGGCTCGGAGTACGTGACACTCTCCGCGACCTTACGGAAATCGTCCAGCATCGGATCCATCAAAGGCGAATGGAACGCATGCGACACCGTCAACCGGCTCCGCTTACGGTCCGTGAACTGCTCGGCGACCGCGGTGACTTCGTCTTCCACACCGGAGACGACAACGGAGTTGGGCCCGTTGACCGCCGCGATCCCCACCCCGTCGGTGAGATGGGGGATCACTTCTTCCTCGGTGGCCTGGATGGCGACCATCGCCCCACCGGACGGAAGCGCCTGCATCAACTGTCCACGTGCGGAGATCAGCCGGCCCGCGTCCTCAAGCGAGAACACCCCCGCCACATGCGCGGCGGCAAGCTCACCGATCGAATGCCCCACCAGGAAGTCGGGCTTGACACCCCACGACTCCACCAGCCGGAACAACGCCACTTCAAGCGCGAAGATCGCCGGCTGAGTGAACTCCGTACGCCCCAGCGCCTCCTCATCCACCCACATGACCTCACGCACCGCGGGATCAAGAACAGCGCACGCCTCATCGAAGGCCGCCGCGAACACCGGGAACGTCTCATACAACTCACGCCCCATACCCAGACGCTGACTCCCCTGCCCCGTGAACAGGAACGCCACCCTGCCCTCGGTGACCGAGCCGATCACGGTCTCGGAGCCCACCAGCACCGCACGGTGCTCATGGAGCACACGCCCCGTCATGGCCGAGTACGCCATGTCGAGGGGGTTCGCATCCGTCATCCGCCCCTTGAACCGCTCGATCTGCGTCTCCAGCGCGGTCGGCGTCTTCGCCGACACGACCACGGGCGCCGCGGGCAACTCCCGCCGCTCGACCGGCTCTTCCTCGACCGGGACGGCTTCCTCGACGATCACGTGCGCGTTCGTTCCGCTGATCCCGAACGACGACACACCCGCGCGGCGCGGACGGCCCTCGCTCGGCCAGTCCCGCGCCTCCGTCAGCAGCTGGACGTCGCCGGTCTCCCAGTCGACCTGCCGCGTCGGTTCGTCCGCGTGCAGGGTCCGGGGCAGCTTGCCGTGGTGCATCGCCTGGACCATCTTGATGATGCCCGCCACACCGGCCGCTGCCTGCGTGTGACCCATGTTCGACTTGATGGACCCCAGCCAGAGCGGCCGGCCCTCCGGGCGCCCCTGCCCGTACGTCTCCAGCAGCGCCTGCGCCTCGATCGGGTCACCCAAGGTGGTCCCCGTGCCGTGCGCCTCGACCGCGTCCACATCCGCCGCCGACAGACCCGCGTTCGCCAACGCCTGCTTGATGACCCGCCGTTGCGCGGGGCCGTTGGGGGCCGTCAGACCGTTGCTGGCACCGTCCTGGTTCAGCGCACTGCCCCGCACCACCGCGAGCACCGGATGCCCGAGACGACGCGCGTCCGACAGCCGCTCCAGTACGAGAACCCCGACGCCTTCCGCGCAGCCCATGCCATTCGCCGCGGCGCTGAACGACTTGCAGCGGCCGTCCGTGGCCAGACCGCGCTGCTCGCTGAAGTAGATGAACATCTCGGGGGTGGACATCACGGTCACACCGCCGGCGAGGGCGAGCGAGGTCTCACCGGAGCGCAGCGACTGGATCGCCAGGTGCAGGGCGACGAGCGACGACGAGCACGCCGTGTCCATGGTCACCGCGGGGCCGACGAGGCCCAGCGTGTAGGACACGCGGCCGGAGACGATGCTGCCTCCGTTGCTGCCGCCGGAGTAGTCGTGGTACATCACCCCGGCGTAGACACCGGTCGCGCTGCCCTTGAGCGAGTCGGGGGCGATCCCGGCGCGCTCCAGCGCCTCCCACGACGTCTCAAGGAGCAGCCGCTGCTGCGGGTCGGTGACGGCCGCCTCACGGGGGCTGATGCCGAAGAACTCGGCGTCGAAGTCCGGGGCGTCGTAAAGGAATCCGCCCATACGGGAGGCGGTCTTCCCGGGTTTGCCGAGTTCGGGGTCGTAGATGTTCTCCACGCCCCAGCCCCGGTCCTCCGGGAATTCGGAGACCGCGTCGACACCGTCGTCGACGAGCCGCCACAGATCCTCGGGCGAGTTCACTCCACCCGGGTAGCGACAGGCCATCGAGACAATGGCGATCGGTTCCTGGTCACGCTGCTCAAGCTCTGCGACGCGTCTGCGGGCTGTGCGCAGGTCCGTGGTCGCGCGCTTGAGGTAGTCAAGAAGCTTCTCCTGGTTGCTCACCAAAGCCACCCCGGGTCGAAAGGGCGTCGACACTCACGACGCGCGCTTGCCGGGAACGTTACGCAGGGTGAAAAGACCCCCCAACCCCTGATCGCCCCTAACGTGCCCCACCCCTTGGGCCGGCCCGGCCATCGGCTTCCCACTCCGCCGTCCGGGCAGGCGAAAGACCCGCGAACAGCCGCGCGCCGACTGCGCCGGGCCCTTCGGCCCGGCGTCGGCGCGCTGATCGCGGGAGGAGTTGATCTGTCACGCGCGGTACGGGGTCGGCTGCGCGCGGCAGTTGGCGCCGGGGCCGACGCGCGAGGCCCCGGCACCCGGTCGGGCGGACAGGACCCAGGCCCTGTCCGGCGGATCTTCGCGGGCCCGGAACGCCCGGCACGGCACCTCGCCGCGTTGTCGGAGTCG